>CBCTZG010000030.1:0-33584 GCA_965151315.1 uncultured Clostridia bacterium | reverse complement strand
CAGCGTCCCTGAATATAGACGGAGCTGAGGTTGATGTCGAAGCGTATAACATAGAAGATAATAATTATTATAAGCTCCGGGATTTAGGAGAAGGCGCCGCGTTTGAAGTTTATTGGAACGAAGAACAAAACTCAGTCTGCATCTACACCGCTTCACGCGAGTACGCGGTGCAGAGCGGCGGCAGGGCGGGTTATAATGATTATATGACCCCAACTGTCAGCACGTCAAGGTGGTCCGATATCGTCAGGTCATATATTTATGATAACGGCGACGATACCTTTACCGCGTTGGAGCTTTATAACGATGGTGAATCATATGTTATAGATGTGGACATATACAAAAAGGATACATATGCGCTGCTAAGCAGCAGGACGGTTCCGTTTGAGCTGGAATTTTTCGGTGGATTTTATCCTGGAGAGGAATATAATTATATCGTGTTCGGAGCCGATAATACCGAAGAGGATGACAGCAGGGAAGTTATCAGAGTGGTCAAATATGATAAAAATTTTGAACGTGTTGCCGCACTTTCGGTTAACGGCGGAGAGGCGTATACCGTCCTGCCGTTTAGTTCAGGCTCGTTAAGAATGGCTGAGAACAACGGGGAATTGGTTGTCCATACCGCGAGAAAGCGCTATACCACCAGTGACGGGCTGAACCATCAGTCCCAGCTGACAATAATAATAGACACCGACAGCATGACGGTCAAAAATACGATGGGAGAGTTCCAGCCCAACCATGTAAGCCATTCTTTCAATCAGTTTGTAAAATATGACAATGACATGGCTGTATTGATCGATCACGGCGATGCTTATCCGAGAAGCATTGTTATGAATCAGTATACTGACGGCAGCTTTAAGGAGTTTGAACTTTTCAAGATCCCTGGAACAGCGGGCGCAAACTGTACCGGCGTAACCGTGGGCGGGTTTGAAGTTTCAGAGGATAATTATATTGTTGCGATGAACTCAGTAGACCATTCCAAGGTTACCAATTATACTTCCTTTGAAATGACGGGCCTGGAACAAGATGAGCGGGACATCGTCCTTTTGGTATCGGATAAGGGAAACAGCGAAAACGTCAAACAGGTTGTGCTGACGAATTATATCGGTCAAAATAAATTAGGCAGCACACCGTATCTGGTTAAGTTAGATAATGACCGCTTTGCTGTGCTGTGGCAGGAATTTGAATATCTTTCAGGGAACACATATCCAAATTATAAAAACAACGGCGTGAAATATGTGGAGATAAACGGCAGCGGGGAACAGCTATCCGAAATGATGACTGTTGAGGATATCAAGCTGTCGTCTGACTGCCAGCCTGTGTATATGGATGGTGAAATTGTCTGGTATATCGATTCGCTTGCCGGAAGGATGTTTTATCATATCGGGATTTAACTGCGGGAATATGAAAATGCGGGGAAAACAGGGCTGCCGCATGAAAAACTGCAGAAGCTATTGAATTTTGGATATAGAACGGACAAAACGCGCCAATTGGCGCGTTTTGTCCGTAACAGCACAGCTTTATACCGTGCTGCGGCCTGCGCTAAAAGTGGCAGCCGTTCTATCGTTGGATCCACATACCATTTGTAAAATCGGGAATTTCAACCGGTGCGCCGCCGTTTAAGACGGATATTTCCGAAAGACTGGTGATACACATCCAGCTTGCTGTGTCATACACATCGATTGGGCAGGGCTGATGATTCAAAATACTGTCAAAAAACGCGTTGAATACCAGCCAGTCCATGCCGTCATGGCCGCCTTGGACGCCTTCTTTTAAATACTGCCGCCAGATGGGATGCTCGTATTTTTCGAAATAGTTTTTCGCGTTCCCCCAATTGCCGGCCCAGTCAAAGTCAAATTTGTTATCCTGCTGGTCAATAAAAACAGAATCCGTACATTCCTCATACATACCCTTGGTGCCCCGGACTGTAAAACCGCGGCTGTAATACCGGGGAAGGGTAGTGTCCAGCGTCAGGGTAATGGTCTGGCCGCCCGCGCAGCGGATTACAGTGGTGACAATATCACCTTGCTGGAAGGCTTTCTGCAGCAGCTCCGCGTCATCGCTCTTTTGCGCGGCAACGTATGCGTGCATACCGGCCGCCTTTGACGCGGTAGAGGTAAGCGTCAGCATTCGGTTGCCATGGTTGATATCCAAAACCTTGGCGATGGGGCCCAGCTCGTGGGTGGGGTAGTTTTCGCAGTTCCGGTTTAAGTAGTTGCGCAGCCGGTAATGCCGGTTTTCCTTGCCGAAGGCGATCTCCTTCCGCAGGTCATGATGATAACCGCCGGCACAATGCACGATTTCCCCCAATACACCCTGCTGCACCATATTTAGAACCAGCAGTTCTCTCCGGCCGTAGCAACAGTTTTCCATGAGCATTATGGGTGTTTTTGTCGCCTCATAGGTTCGGACTAGATCCCAGCACTGCTGAATGGAATAAGCCCCGCCAACCTCCAGCCCAACGGCTTTTCCAGCCTGCATAGCGGCAATGGCGATGGGGATATGAGATTCCCAGGCGGAGAAGATCATGACCGCCTCTACGGCGCTGTGCTGGATGATCTCGTTAGCGTCTACAGACAGGAACGGCTTTTTCCCGCACTTTTCTTCTACAGCCTTCGCACCGGCTTCGGCTCGGTCCGGGTATAGATCGCAAACCGCAGCCACCTCTACTTTACGGTTCGGCAGCAGGATATCCTTTAAAAGCCCTAACCCCCGGCCGCCCAGACCGATCACGCCTAATTTTAATGGATTCATATGTAAGTCCCCCTTTACAAATGAAATAGTTTGTAGTATCCTTAGTATATAAGATATAAAAACAGAAATCAATACACTTTCGGACTAAAAATCTATAAAATCAGCTATTCTTTGGAGGGATCAATGGAAGAGTATAAGGTTGGGGAATGCGTGCGGATCCGCGCGTTAATGTCCGCGTTTGAAGCCCGTTATGGGGCGGATTTCTATTTTGGCGGCGAAAATCATAATTTCTGGGAGCTTGTGTATGTGATCGATGGCAAGGCAGGTGTATCGGCGGACGGCCGGGTGTATGAGCTGAATCCGGGTGAGATCATATTCCACAAGCCCATGGAGTTTCATAAAATCTGGGCCGTTTCCAACATTCGGCCCCATGTGCTGATCATGTCTTTTTTTGCGGATGGGAGCCGAATGACGGATTTCGCAGAGGGGGTATATAAGCTGTCCTATGGTCAGCGGGAAAAAATTTTAGAGACCCTGGGGCTGTGCAGACGGCCGGAAGAAGGGCCATATAGCGCCGATGGGGTTTGCAATTTTTTGAAGCTGTGGGGTAAAGATCCGCTGTCATGCCAGCGTGTGGGCAACAGCCTGGAAGGGTTTTTGCTTTCGATTTTGGCCACCGGGACAAAGATGGCAGCCCAAGACTGCACGAAAAACGCTAAAATATTTCAGGATATTGTCCGTGTGTTAGAGGATCATATCGAGGAATGGATTTCTGTGGAGGATGTGGCCCGGCTTTGCGCCAGCAGCGTGTCTAATATAAAAAAAGTATTCGGGAAATACGCCAGCCACGGGATCCATAAATATTTTGTGAAGATGAAAATCATCCGGGCGGTAACTATGCTGGAAAACGGCTATGCCATACAGGACATCAGCGAACGGCTGGCCTTTAACAATCCCAATTATTTCAGCATGGTGTTTAAACGGGAGACGGGATATTCGCCGATGCAGTACAGAAAAATTTTCCTGACTGACGCGGGCCAAGGCGGGAAGGCTGTGCAGCCGGTGTTCTTAGTTTGACGGGAAGGGCATGGGGCTGGAGATTGTCCGGCTAAAGGATAAGAATAAAAGCAGAAAGGAATGTTGTAAAATGACATTAAAGGAAAAACGGCTGAAGTTTGAGCAGGAGAAACAGATTTATGAAAGCGCAAAACTCTGCTTTCACGGCGTGGAGGGCATGGATGTGTACAATTCTTCCATCCCATTTATGATGAACGGACGCGCATATATCTTCGGCAGGGTGGAGAACCGGCAGGAGTGGGCCAGAAGCTGGGTAAGACTGTTTGAACAGTCCGGCCAGGATGACTGGACCCTGGTGCCGGGCAGCATGATTTATCAGCTGGAGGACCCGTATATCGCCTTTATCGGCGGGGAACTGGTAATGGGCGGAACACATGTGCGCTATAGCCAAGGGAAAATCGATACATACTATGGATATTTTTATCGAGGAACAGACATTGACAATCTGCGTTATTTCACCACTGGCCCGGATTATATGAAGGACATTCGGCTGGTAGAACTGGCAGATGGACGAATCGGCGTATTTTCCCGACCCCGCAGCCAGGCAGTGCTGGAAAAGTATGGAAGTGAGTCGGTGGTAGGATTCACAATTATTGACAGCCTGCAGGCGTTATGCGCCGAGACGATCGAAAACGCGGCTATTATTGACGGCCTGATCAGCAGCGGCGAGTGGGGCGGCTGCAACCAGTGCTATTGTCTGGAAAGCGGCCGGATCGGCGTGATCGGGCATCAATGCTACCAGGATCAGGGGAAACAGGTATATATGAATACCGCCTTTATTTTTGATCCGCATACCCGGTCTGTATCAGATTTTCAGATCATTGGCACAAGAAGCTGTTATCCGGCAGGGCCGGCTAAAAAGCCAGGGCTGACGGACTGTGCCTTTACGGCTGGAATTGTGCGCAGGAGGGACGGCCTGGCAGACTTATACAGCGGGATCGGTGACACGGAAGTGGGCCGGATCACGATCGCCTATCCGTTTGGGGCGGATGGAATCTATCACAAATAATGGAAAACCACAGGATGTATCCTGTGGTTTTCCATTCAAAAGCCCAGTGGGATCTTGAGCCAGACAAAGACGATTAAAAGCAGGCTCCACGCGGCCAGAAATATAGACGAATAGGGGAACATGGTTCCGATTAGGTCGGAAACCGAAAAGTCAGATTTATATCGACGCATATACATCAGGATCACGCCGGCGTAGGTCATCAGCGGTGTGATCGTGTTGGTGCAGGAATCTGCAACGCGGTATGCGGCGGAGACCACATCCGGCGTCATTTCCGGATTGACATGATATAGCATGGGCACGAAAATCGGCCCCAAAAGCATCCATTTGGAGGTTAGGCCGCCTACAAATAAGTTGATCAGTGCTGTAACCAGAATAAAGCCAAGCATCAGCAAAATAGGAAACTGGGATAGCCCCAAGGCCTGCAGGCCTTGGGCGCCGATGTATGTGATATAGGTACCCAAATTGGTATAGGTCAAAAGGGCCAGGAAATTATAGCTGAAAAAGGTCAGCACCAAAACATACCCCATACTGCCCAGCTGCTTGGAAACCGCCTTGACAACCTGGCCTGCAGACTGGAATTTCCCGGCCGCCGCACCATAAAATACCCCCGGCACAAAAAATAGGAATGTAATGATCAGAATAATCTGGTCTAAAAAAGGGGTGACTTCCTTGCCGGTATTGTCCGTGTATGTGCGCAGCGGGCCAAACGCAAGCAGCAAAACGATGGCGGCGCTGACCAGCAGGCCCGCCAGGGCCCACCACATAGCCCGGCGCTCCTGGCTGCTGACCTGAAAGTTTTGCAGGTTTAAATCTGTCGGCAGCTGATAATCCTGCTTTTCCAGGCGGGGGCCGATCCAGCGGTTTGTAATGAATCCACCCAGCAATACCAGGAGCACAGTGGAAGTGACCATAAAATAATAATGCATTGTCATGGGATGGATACTGTGTCCGGTATAGGAAATAAACGGGATCCCCTGGCTCAGGGCAAAATTCTGGGCGTTTGTGCCAATGATTACATCCACCGCCGTAGCGGGGATCAGGTTGGCGCTGAACCCTGCGGAAACGCCGGCAAAGGCCGCTGCCATACCAATCAGCGGATTTTTCCCGATGCCGGCGTATAAAAGGCCGGCCAAAGGGACTAAAACAATGTAGCCTGCGTCTGTGGCTATGTTGCTCATGATTCCCAGAAACACCAGTACATAGGGGAGAAACCGAACGGAAATGGCTGTGCCGGCCCGGCGAATCAGCGCGGAAAGCAGGCCGGATTCCTCCGCGACCCCAATACCAAAAATCACAATCAGGATAGACCCTAAGATCCCATTTCCATAACCGAGCCAGTTCGTCAGAAGTGCGTTCTGGAAAATCCAGCGGAAATTTTCGGCCTGGAACATATTTTGAAAGGTATAGACAGTGGTTCCAGCAGACGTTACCGCCTCAAAGCTGCGTCCGCCCAAAACAGCGGAAAGCAGCATTACCAAAATATACAGGCTAATAAAAATAATGACCGGGTCGGGAATTCTTTGCCCAATCTTTTCGATCCAGCCAGTCCGACTTTGCATGGCGCCGCGCCCCCTTTGGAAATATTCTTTATGTAGTATCGCCGTGGTTTTAAAAAATATCCCCGCGGATCATAAGATATTGGAAAACAGGCAAAAATAACAGTATATTTTTGCCTGTTTTCCGCAGTGTCACTGATCGTCCTCTTCCGGCGGTGCAGGCGGCCCATATTGATAGATTTCCAAATAGGCGTCCTGCTCCGCCGCGGAACGCGGCGGGATTTGGATCAGGCCGGTACAGTCCGTTGTGCAGCAGGCGGAAACATAGTCGTCAAAAAAATTATCCGCCGTTTGATTTTTTTTAGGCTTTTCTTTGTGAGGCATGGAAAAATCCTCCCTTTACTGGGTTTTGCGGTCTAAACCGCTGCATTTAGTTTGCCGCGGCACTGCTGGATTTATGCTGTAAAAAATTTTTAGAAATCATATAAAAGACTTGACAAAGCAGGAAAAAAGTTGTAGAATAACTTTATCACTTTAGCAAGATAAAGCAAAGGAGCATAGGATCATGTCAGATTGGAAACTGCATACACCTACGGGTGTCAGTGATATTTTGTCCGGGGAATGCGCGAAGAAAAAGGAAGTGGAAAATACAGTCTGGTCTGTGTTTGCCTCGTTTGGCTATCAGGAGGTAGAAACGCCCAGCTTTGAGTTTTACGATGTGTTTGCCGGCAACGGCGGGCAGATCTCCCAGGAGGTCATGTTTAAATTTTTTGACGAGCACGGCCGGATACTAACCCTCCGGCCGGATATTACGACATCCATTGCCCGGATGGCGGCTACAAAGGCGGAGCTGGATGTGCTGCCCCTGCGGTATTGCTATACAGGGAATGTGTTCCGGGCGGAAAAGACCGAAGGCGCCCGGCAGCGGGAATTTACCCAGTCGGGGATCGAGCTGATTGGCGCGGATACGCCGGAGGCCGACGCGGAGGTCATTGCCGCGGCTATTGAAGCGGTTCTTGCGGTGGGCATTCAGGAATCCCAGGTGGAGATCGGCCAGGTCGCCTTTTTCAATGGACTGGTGGAGCAGGCGGGCCTGGGACCAGCGGATATCGAAAAGCTGCGGGAGCGCATCGACTGCAAGGATACGCTGGGGATCCGGGAATTGACGGAACGGCTGGCGATCGGCGAGGATGTGAAAGGCTTGATGATTGAGCTGCCGTATTTATTCGGCGGCATGGATGTATTTGAAAAAGCGATGGTAGCAGGCTTGAACGAAACGTCGAAAAAGGCCTTGGAAAACTTAAAACGGATCTATTCGCTGTTATGCCTGTATGGCTTTGAAAGATTTGTGTCGATTGACCTGGGAATGCTGCAAAGCATTGATTATTACACCGGATCTATCTTTAAAATTTATACCAGGGGCGTAAGCTTCCCGATTTGCGCCGGCGGCCGGTATAATAATCTGATGGGAAATTTCGGCAAGCCAATGGGCGCTGTGGGCGCGGCTTTTGGTATCAACCGGATCCTTTCCGCCCTGCGTAACGCCGGGGACACGGAAGCTGCCGGCCCTTCGGCAAGCCTTTTGTTTGCGGAGCACAACGCGGACGGGCTGGCCTACGACCTGGCCTACAGCCTTCGGGTCAACGGATGCCTGGTAGAAGGATATGTGGGAGACGGGGACTACAAGGCGGCGGAGGCCTATGCGAAAAAAAGCGGCGCAGGCTGTATGCTGCGGGTCTTTGCCGATGGGAGGCTGATGATTAAGGACTTCCTGAAACAGGAAATCACGGAAACCACTGTGCAGGATTTTTTGGGGTATTATGAAGACGGGGAAGCAGAGGAAGACGGCTGTAACTGCGGACATGATCATCATGACCATGACTGCGGCTGTGACTGCCATTGAGGGATAGAGAGGATAGACGATATGCAGTATTTAACGGTAGCCCTGGCAAAGGGGCGGCTTGCGGAGCTGGCAATGGAGCTCTTTACAGCGGCGGGGATGGACTGCTCGGAAATGAAGCAAAAAACAAGAAAATTGATTTTTCGGGATGAACAGAACCAGATCCAGTTTATTTTGGTAAAGGCCTCAGACGTGCCGACTTATGTGGAATATGGCGCGGCCGATATTGGGATTGTGGGCAAGGACACGCTTTTAGAGGCGCATAAGAATCTGTATGAGATGATTAACCTGGGGTTTGGGGCATGTAAAATGGCAGTCTGCGGCCCCCGGGAAATGAAAGAGCAGATGTATAAGATCAATAATCTCAAGGTGGCCAGCAAATATCCCCGGATTGCGGAGCAGTTTTTCCAGACGGAAAAGGGGCAGACCATTGAACTGATTAAGCTCAATGGTTCTGTAGAGCTGGCGCCGCTGGTGGGATTGAGCGATGTGATCGTGGACATTGTGGAAAGCGGGAAGACCTTGGCGGAAAACGGGCTGGAGGTGTTGGAGGACATTTGCCCGCTGTCGGCCTGGTTCGTGGTGAATAAGGTCAGCATGAAGATGCATACAGACCGGATTATGCAAATTGTGGAAAGCTTTAAGGCGGAATTGGAACAGAGAGGAATGGTGCAGCATGCGGATTTATCCGGCGATTGATATTCGGGATGGGAACTGCGTCCGGCTCCTCAAAGGGAATTTTTCTGATATGACCGTGTACGGGACGGACCCGGCGGAGACGGCGAAAAAATGGGAGGCCGCCGGCGGGGAATTTATCCATGTGGTAGACCTGGATGGCGCCCTGAAAGGGACGGGCGTCAATGAGGACTGTATCCGCAGGATATGCCGAAGTGTCCGCGTACCGGTGCAGACCGGCGGCGGGATCCGTACCATGGCGGATATTGAAAGCCGGCTTGCCTGTGGTGTCAGCCGGGTGATTATCGGAACCTCCGCCGTCCGGGAGGCTGATTTTGTGCGGCAGGCAGTGGTGGAATACGGTGAAAAAATCGTAATTGGGATTGATGCCAAGGACGGCATGGTTGCGGTTTCCGGCTGGGAAGAGGTTAGTACATATCCAGCAGTAGAATTTGCAAGAAAAATGGAGGATGCCGGCGTCCGGACGATTGTGTATACGGATATTGCCACGGACGGTACGCTGCAAGGGCCAAATACCGCAGCCATGGAAGAAATGGTCCGGGCGGTGGGGATGGATGTAATTGCTTCCGGCGGCGTGGGAAGCCTCGCGCATATCCGCGGGCTGATTCCGACAGGCGTAGAAGGCGTTATTGTAGGCAGAGCTCTGTATACCGGAAATGTAGCTCTGCCAGAAGCAATCCAAATCGGAAACGGAGGAACGATCAATGGAATTGGAATTTGATGAAAACGGGTTAATCCCGGCAGTTGTACAGGATGCGGACACGAAAGAGGTGCTAATGGTGGCCTATATGAACCAGGAAGCCTATGTGCGGTCGCAGAAAACCGGCAGGGCCACATTTTGGTCCCGTTCCCGAAACGAGCTTTGGGAGAAAGGCGCGACCTCGGGAAATACGCTGTATATCCAGGAAATCCGGGTGGATTGTGATCAGGACTGCCTGTTGGTGTTAGCGAAGCCCGCCGGCCCGGCCTGCCATACCGGCAATAAAACCTGTTTCTACCGCAGCGTGGACGGAGAACCGGTTTCTGCCGCAGAAACGGCCCAAGAGAATATCCTTACCCGGCTGACGGCGGTGGCCCAGGATCGGAAGCAAAACCCGCAGCCTGGCAGCTATACGAATTATTTGTTTGACAAAGGGCCGGATAAGATCCTGAAAAAGGTTGGGGAGGAGGCCTGTGAGGTCGTCATCGCCGGGAAGAACCAGGACAAGGCGGAGATCACCTACGAAACAGCGGACCTTCTCTATCACCTGACCGTTATGCTGGTAGATAATGATATGACCTGGGAGGATATTTTTGCGGAGCTGGAAAAGCGGAGATAAGAATGGAACGGTGGGGAATTTTAGATATTGGTACCAACACGCTGCATGGAGCGATATATCAGACGGCGGGCGGCGCGTTTGAAAAGGAAGGCGCAAAGATCCTGCCGTCGCCGATCTATGCCGGCATTCAAAACGGGATTTTGTGCCAGAAGGGGATTTTGGCGTTAGGACAGGCGCTGCGGGAAATGCGGACGTGGTTCCAGGCGCAGAAAATCCAAAAGATCCACGCCTTTGCCACGGCTTCGCTGCGAATGGCGGATAACGCAGCCGCAGTCTGCCGGGAGATGGAGGCGCTTACCGGGATCTCGATTGCTGTACTGACAGAAAACGCAGAAGCAGAATGTGATTTTCTGGCTGTCCGGGCAGCCGCGGATGAGCCGGACGGCGCTGGATTCGATCTGGGCGGCGGAAGTATGCAGATCGTAGCGTTTCAGGGAAACCGGTTGACTGCGGCAGTCTCGATGGATATGGGTACCCGGCGGTACTGGGATCAGTTTGTTGCGGGGAAGCGTCCGACGGAAGCGGAGCTTTCTGCCATTGATCAAGCTGCGACAGAGCGGCTGCGGCAGGCGCCGGGAACGGTATACCCAAGGCTGTACGCCATGGGCGGAACGGCAAAGTGTGCCCGGAAGCTGTGGGCGGCTTTAGCGCAAAAGCCGGTGGATATTTTACAGGCGGATAATCTGCGAACCCTGCTTCAAATGCCGGATTTTTTGGAACAGGCGGCCAAGGAACGGTATCAGACGCTGACGACAGGGCTTGTAATCATGTTGGCGCTGTGCGCCCGTTTCCAGACTGCGGCGCTGCAGGTTTTACCGTGGGGCGTGCGTGAAGGATATTTGCTGAAGTTGATGGCAGGGCGGGAATAGTCCGGTTTGTATCGCGTTTTGCCGGAAAGCGGGCAGGGAAAGAGTTTCCCTGGCGGCCGTATTGCGGCCGTGCCGCCGCTGTTTCTCCATTGGCATTCTTTTTGACAACACGAAAGCAGGCTTAGGCCTGCTTCAGACTGCCGAAAAACTCGTCCTACCGCAAGCAGGAAAAGAAGAAAAGGCGTTCTAAAAATTGTTTACTAAAAACCATGCGGGCTTCATCGAGAAACCCGCATGGTTGCTTGCTTTTTGCGAAAATGCCCCCTACCGTACCACTGTACGCCGACGGGAACATTTTCACAAAATACCCCTTCGTTTTTCAATAGTCTTTCAGCGTGCCGACTTTATTGGCACGCTGAAGCAGGCCTAGGCCTGCTTTTTTTTGATGCCTTGTTTAAAATCCCAGATCGTTTGCGGCAGGAAAACTTTGCAAAGAATTAACAAAAGCTGGCTCGAAGCCTTAACATGCATCGGCTATAATAAAATAGATCAATCGAGAGGAGAAGTTAGCTATGAATTTTGTACATCTGTCAGACACACACATATTGCTGGAAAAGCCGCAGGAAAATCCACATTTTAACGCGGCCCTGCTGGTAGACGCGGGCGGCGCTAAACTGCGGGCCGCGATCCAGAAAGCGAGAAATTACCCGCAGAAGCCGGATGTATTCTTTTTCACCGGCGACCTGGTACATGAGGGGAAAGCGCAGGATTACCGGTTCTTAAAAAACCTTTTAGACGAGGCCTGCGGGGATATCCCGTATTATGTGGCGCTGGGAAATCATGACCGGCGGCAGGCATTTTGGGCAGGCTTTTATGAAGAGGCAGGAAAAAGCGACCCCTATGTGAATGTGGCTATGTTGGTCGGCCTGCGGATTATTTCCCTGGATACCAGCCCGGTAGACGGCACTGCGGCGGGCGAGCTTCCCCAGGATCAGCTCAGCAATTTGAAAAATGAGCTGAAAACGCCGGCGCCGAAAGGAACGGTGGTACTCCTGCATCATCCGCCGCTGGGAAACGTGCTGGCGGAATTTGACGAGCTCTGCCCGCGCCGGGACGCATTTCACACGATTGTAAAGAACAGCGATGTCAAGCTTGTTTTGTCCGGACATACGCATTTCCTGACTGTAAACACCCAGGACGGCATTGTGTACGCCACCGCGGCCAGTACCGCGTTTTCCATGGATAATTCGAAAACCGATGGTATTCGTTTTATTGACGCCTGTGCCTATAACTTGGGAAGAATTACAAAAGATGGGGTGTATGTTGGCGAAGAGACAGTAGGCTATGCGTATCAGGACCTGTATACCATGTCCAGCGAGGCCATGGCGCAGTTAATTAAGCAAGAAGGATAAGGAGAAGCTATGGAGATGAAAAGCACAATTAAAAAGATCATGGCGGCGGCTTTGGCCGGCGCGGTGCTGGCCGGGATGGCCGGCTGTTCCACAAAGCCTGCGGGGAATCAGGAAGGCCAGCAGACTGGCAGCGGAAAAACGGAAATTACATTCCTTTCCTATAATTTATCAATCGCGTCCCAAAAGGCGGCGGCCCAGAAGCTAATTGATAATTTCAACGCGAAAAGCGGCACGATCCATGTAACCGGTGTACCGGTGGAATCCGCATCTATGGCTTCCAAGATCCAGTCGGATTTTGTGGCTGGAACAACCTATGATGTGGCGCAGATCATTTTAAACACGGTCGATTACTGTGTAGAAAATTATGCTCTCCCCGCGCTGGAGGATCTGGCTGGAGAGACGGATTTCCAACAGCACATGGAAGGCTTCCATCCAAAGGCGGCGGCGCTGGGAAAGTATTCGGACGGAAAGACCTATGCCCTGCCGTATACTTTCTCAACCCCCATGCTCTATTATAACGCGGATTTGTTCCGGCAGGCCGGTCTGGATCCGGAAAATCCCCCCAAAACATGGACGGAGGTAAAAGCTGCTGGGCTGGCCTTAAAAGCTGCTGGAAAAGAGGGGGTACATATTATGGGAACCTCCAGCTCTGATGACTGGCTGATCCAGGCGATGATCTATTCCAACGGCGGCGATGTGCTGGATGCAGACACAAAGACTATTCTTTTCGGAGAAGCGGGAGCCGTAGGCGCGATTTCCATGTGGCAGGATTTGGTAAAAAGCGGCGCTGCCGCAAACTACACAGATACGGAGGCTCAGGAGGCCTTTATGGCTGGGAATCAGGGCATGCTGGTAACTACCGCTGCCCTGGAAAGCGGATTGATCGCCGCCGCGGAAGCGGCGGGGTTTGAACTGCGGGCGGCCGCGTTCCCAGCCTTCGAAGGAAAAGAGGCTGTGCCGGTCAATTCTGGATCGGGGCTCTGTGTGATGTCCCAAGACGAGGAAAAGGCAAAGGCAGCCTGGGAATTTATTAAATATGTGACCAGCGCGGAAGGGTACACGATCATCACCAGCGAAATGGGATATTTGCCGCTGCGCACAGCCATCGTAGATGACGACCAGTATCTGAAAGGCTGGGCCCAGGAACACCCCTTTGTCCGCACGAACCTGCAGCAGCTCGACCGTCTGCATAAATGGCAGGGCTATCCCGGCTTGAATTCGGGCCAAATTGCCACTACTTTAGTAGACGCCGTGGTCGAATCTGTGTATACCGATGCAGATGTGCAGGCTGTAATGACAGAAGCGGCGGCTAAGGCCCAGGATTTAGTATCGTAAAGAAAGGATCCATGCGTATGCGAGAACTTGTTTTAGAACCGTCACCGCGGAATGCCGGACGGGAAGAAGAGCTCCCCCTAGAATTGATTCCAATACGCAGCATAACGGCTGGGAAGCGGCTTCTGCGGCATATGGTGCCTTTCCTTTTTGTACTGCCGGCGCTGCTGCTGGTTTTGTTTTGGGTTTACCGGCCGTTAGCGCAGACGGTAGGGCTGGCCTTTCAGCGGTGGAATATGAGCCCAAATGTAGAGCCGGTTTTCGTCGGGTTGGAAAATTTCAAATATATTTTTTCTCATCCGGATTTCCTGCAGGCTGTGATCAACACCGGGATTTACATTGTGGCGATGCTGCCCTTTTCCGTGATCCTGCCCATGCTGTTGGCTATCGTCACAAACGATTTGTCCGGCCGGGCGAAGAACATTTACCGGGCGCTGTTTTTTGTACCGATGATCATGCCGCCGGTGGCGGCTTCCGCCGTCTGGCGCTGGCTGTTTCATCCAGTGAATGGGTTAGTGAATTCTGTCCTGATGAATATGGGGCTAATTGATGAAGGGATCCGATTTCTTTCCAGTGAAAAAATGGTGCTGTTTTCCATTGTAATTATTGCTGGCTGGAAAATGATTGGGTTTTCCACACTGATGTTTTCCGCGGGATTAACGGGGATTGATAAAAGTTACTATGAGGCGGCCAGTGTAGACGGCCACAAAAAATGGCGGCAGACCCTGTCGATCACGATCCCGCTTCTTTCGCCAACGATCATGCTGATGATCATGATGAGTGTGTTGATGACGGCTCAGTGGACGTTTGCCTATATTGATGTACTGACCCAGGGCGGCCCTGCGGGAGCCAGTACCAATGTATATTATCTGCTCTGGACTTATGGATTTAAAAACTTTAACTCCGGCCTGTCCTCCGCAGCTGCGATTGTGTTCTTTGTTGGCTTTGGACTGTTGGCGCTGCTGTTTACCGGCCTAAACCGAAAATTTGCGTTTTATGATAATTAAGGAGGAACCCGCATTGAATACCAATATACAAAGCATTGACCAGCCCGGCGCCGGGCCTGTCCCGCGCCGGCGCCATCTGCCGGCGGCAGCCGGGATCAAGCATCTTTTGCTGATCTTACTGTGCGTTTTTTCTGTATTTCCCATTTATTGGATGTTTATCAGTTCCTTTAAGGGGACAGCGGAAATTTTCAATAATGCCTTGCTGCCCCAAAGCTGGTCTTTGGAAAATTACGCCTATGCGGTTCAGGCCATTGATATTGGCGCCATGACCGTGAATACCCTGCTGATGGCCGCCGGCCAAACGATCCTGCAGCTTTTTACAGCAATTTTTGCGGTGTATGGTCTGACCCGGTGGTCCTTTCCGGGGAGCCGGCTGCTCTATGTGTTATTTTCCCTGACATGGCTGGTGCCGTTCCAAGCGACCATGATCCCGAATTATACGACCATTGTCAATATGGGGCTGCGGGACACGATTCTGGGTGTGATCGTACCCAATATGGCTTCCGCGTTTGCGATTTTGTCTTTGTATCCGGCCTTTAAGTCATTTCCGAAGGCTTTAATTGAGGCGGCCATGATGGATAAAATGTCTGCCCTGGGGGTGCTGTTTAAGCTCATCCTGCCCAATATGAAGTCATCCATTGTATCCTTGGGGATTTTATTGTTTATCACATCGTGGAATGACTATTTCTGGCCGTCGCTGATTATTTCCCAAAGCGCCCAGACCCTGCAGCTTGGCCTGCGTTCTTTCATGTCCGCGGAGGTCACCTCCTGGGGGCCCATGATGGCTGCGGCTGTTTTAGCCAGCCTGCCGATTTTTATTCTGTATTTAGTAATTCAAAAGCAGGTTATCCAGTCTTTTGTGAAATGGGGGATTAAATAATAATGAATCAAAATCCAAATCATATCGCTGCGCACATCCCGCTGGCTGGGTTAATCAATGCCCGGCATCTGGGCGGCTATCCAACAATGGACGGCGGCATAACGCGAAAAGAAGCTTTTGTCCGGTGTGAAAATCCGCAGAAGCTGACCAAAGAGGATTTAGATACGCTGTATCGGCTGGGGATCCGCTGGGTCATTGACCTGCGGAGCCCAGAGGAGGTTTGCGCAGCGCCCAATCCAATGGCGGCGGACAGCCGGTTTACTTATCGGAATATTCCGGTGTTTTCAAAGGATGCGTCGCCGGAAGCGTTGACAAAAAGCGGTATCCCCATGGGAGATTTATATATTTATATGCTGGAAGAGAGAAAGTCTGCTTTCCGGGAGATATTTTCAGAAATCCTGCGGGCTGAAGGCGGCGTTTTGTACCATTGCTCCGCCGGTAAGGACAGGACAGGCGTACTTTCCGCTCTGCTGCTTCTGCTGGCCGGTGTGGCGGAGGATATGGTGATAGAGGAATACAGCTACACGCAGGTTTTGCTGGCGCCGCTGGTAGCGGAGCTGAAGAAGGATCTGCCCGCGGGGGTATCCGGCCAATACGCTCAGGAAATGCTTTCCGCGCGGCCGGAATTCATCCGTAAAGCTGTTGACTATCTGAAAAAGAATTATGGCAACGCAGAAGCCTATTTAGCCAATCTCGGATTCTCTGCCGCAGAAACGGAAGAATTGCGCGCGAGGCTTCTAAAATTACCGTTAGAATCCAAAAAAGGAGCGTAAACAATGAGTCGAATTATTTTGAGAAATATCAATAAAGCGTTTAAAAAAACGGAGGTCCTTCACAACATTGATCTGGATGTGCCGGACGGTTCCTTTACGATCCTACTGGGCCCGTCTGGCTGCGGGAAATCCACGCTGCTTCGAATCATTGCCGGGCTGGAAACGCCGGACAGCGGCAGGCTGATTCTTGGAAATGAGGACGTGACAGGACTGCCGCCCCAGGAACGAGATGTGGCGATGGTTTTCCAGAACTATGCCTTGTATCCCCATATGACGGTACAAAAGAATATTGAATATGGACTAAAGGCAAAAAAGATCCCAAAGGAAGAGCGGCAGGAAAGGATCCGCGAGGTTGTGAAGCTAGTGCAGCTGGAGGATCAGCTCAAGAAGCTGCCGGCCCAGATGTCCGGCGGCCAGCGGCAGAGGGTAGCCCTGGCCCGGGCCATCGTCAAACGTCCGCGGGTGTTTATGATGGACGAACCTCTGTCCAATCTGGACGCAAAGCTCAGAAGCCAAATGCGGGTAGAAATCTCAGGACTGCACAGGCAGCTGGGGACCACCTTTTTATATGTGACCCACGATCAGGTGGAAGCAATGTCCATGGGAACCAATATTGTTTTGCTCAGCGGCGGTAAGATCATGCAGCAGGGTACCCCAAGAGAAATCTATACGAATCCCCAGAATCTGTTTGTGGCACAGTTTATCGGCTCACCGCCGGCTAACGTGATTGCGTTCGAAGACTGCTATATGGCAATTCGGCCAGAGGAGATTGATTTCCAGCCCGGACCGGGACGCAAATTTTCCTTGACTGGGAATGTAGAAGCCAGAGAGCATTTAGGGGGAGAAACGCTGTATTATATCAACACCCAATATGGCCGGATCATTGTTAAGGGAAGCCCGCTATGGGACGATAACAGCCAGCAGGTCAAGCTTTATTTTTCTGAACAGTCCGCTATGTTTTTTGACAAGGCGGAAAATCGGATGGCTGTCCAGCCCCATATCCTTTCATTGTTTGCCGGGGCTGTACCGGGAGAAAACGCAGGCTGATCAGACTTAAAAAGACATCTCCAATCCTTGAAACGGATGGGGATGTTTTTTATTATTGCAACGTCTCTCTTAATTGATGGCAACTTTATCAAAAGCGGCATGACACATCAAAAGAGAGTGTATTGTATGCACTCTCTTTTGGCTGAAATTATTCAATTATATATGCGCTGACGATTTCTCCGTAGTATGCCGTGTGATAATCCCGGTTTGCGCCGTGGAATGAACCGTCTACGTTTTGCGGGTAAAATTTTTCAGTGTCCGCAGGGGAAATTGCCTGCGGATCTTGTGCCTGCTGATAGATAACCCGGCATTCCAAGGTCAGGGGAAGCTCACGGAACCCCGGTACGGAAATCACAGACGGCGCTTCGGGCGTTAAGCCGGCTGCCTTGATTTTATCTGTATCCCGCCCGGATTTTGTCCCGCAGAGCCCTAAAATTTTCTGGTCAAAATTACCGTGGGGAATATTGATCGTAAATTCAGGATTCTTCGCAAGCTGACCTTTGGTAAACCGGCTTTCCCGAACATATACCGTAAAAATCGGCTTTCCCCACTCAATCCCCATCCCGCCCCAGGAAATGGTCATGGTATTGACAAATCCATCGGCCTTTGTCGTTAGTAATACGCCCTTCTGCAGAGCCTGCAAAATTTCCGTTCCGTATTCAAATACGTTAATATCTTTTTTCATTCGAATCACTCCTTTGTAGGAGCATTATATCACGTTGGCAGTATTTTTTCAATCCTAAAATCCAGCTTTTGCCTTGACAATCAGATCATTCATCCGTATAATTGAAAGCAGAAAGCGGGGAAGGGCTATGGGCAGAACAAATTGGGTTTTGCGGATTTTCGTGTTGGCCGCGCCGATCCTGGGTGTGATCTGCGCGGTTCTTTTTCAAAATGATTTGACACAATGGGCAGAGACGTTTCCGCAATGTCCATTCTACCGCGTGACCGGGCTGCTCTGCCCGGCATGCGGCAATACCCGAAGTGTTTTGGCGCTTTTGCGGCTGGATATTGTAAGCGCGCTGCAATATAATATTACGCCGCCGATTATTGCTGTTTTAGGCATCCTGCTCTATGCGGAAATGGCAGCGCGCGTATTTGGAAAACGGCTGCGGCTTGTGCCGAGAAGCAATGTGTGTTTAGGCGCGGCGGTTGGCGGCATACTGCTATATTATTTGCTCCGGAATTGGATTGGATAACAGAATAACCGTCCCCGGGGACGGTTACTTTGTCAGTCCAAAAACATTTCAAAACGATTGACATTGGGAGCCAGCAAATTAGAATCTCCATATATGCTTACGAAAAAAACAAAAAGAAATAAAATGATTGCCAAAAGAAGCGCAACCGCGCTGGTGATTATTCCAGCAATCGCCATCCCTTTTCCTGGATACTGCTTCCAAATTGCAATAATGCCGGTGACCAGGCCGCCGATCCCCAGCGGGACGGAAAGGTAAAAGAGGCAGCAGCAAAATAAAATTGCCAAGATTCCCAAAATCAACGAGGCAATCGCCAGGCCGTTTCCGCCGGAAGGGCCTGCAGGCGGCGGAGGCGGTGTAAAGCCGTAGTGCTGTTCATTAAACTGTTCATCCATGATCCGATACCCCCTTTTGTTTTCTTAATTATATAATAATTGACTGAAAATTGCAAGAAAAAATTTGCGGCCTGCAAGGTGTTTTTAACGGAAAATGAATAATTTGCCCAAATCAGGAAAAAAAATTAGGAATAGCTTGTAATCAACGGCATTTTAGTATATAATGAATACAACAAATAATGGAGGGAAAGAAGAATTTTATGGAAACAAATGAAAATCAATTATCCGAACTTTTGCAAATCCGGCGGGACAAGCTGACAGAGCTGCAGGAGCAGGGGAGAAACCCATTTGCGGTTACAAAATATAACCGCACCCATACGGCTCAGGAGATTGTGGATCACTACGGGGAGCTGGAGGGAAAAACAGTTTCCGTAGCCGGACGGCTGATGTCTAAACGGGGCATGGGGAAGGTTGGCTTCTGCCATATGGCGGACCTGTCCGGCCAGATCCAGCTGTTTGTGAAAAAGGATCTGCTGGGGGAAGAAGAATATGCGATTTTCAAAAAATATGATATTGGCGATATTGTCGGCGCGGAAGGGGAAGTATTCACAACCAAAACAGGTGAGATCTCGATCCGGGTGGAAAAGCTGACGCTGCTTTCAAAATCCCTGCTGCCCCTGCCGGAAAAATTTCACGGCCTAGTAGACACCGATCTTCGGTACCGTCAACGGTATGTAGATCTGATTATGAATGAAAACGTCAAGAATACGTTTATCACCCGGAGCCGGATCGTCCGGGAGATCCGGAACTATTTGGATAATCTGGGCTTTTTAGAGGTAGATACGCCTATGCTGAACACCATCCCAGGCGGCGCGGCGGCCCGGCCGTTTATTACCCATCATAATGCCTTGGACATCCAGATGTATCTGCGGATCGCCACGGAGCTGCATTTAAAGCGGCTGATTGTAGGCGGGTTGGAGCGCGTATATGAAATGGGCCGGATTTTCAGAAATGAGGGAATGGATATCCGCCACAACCCTGAGTTTACAACCATCGAGCTGTATCAGGCGTATGCGGATTATCATGATATCATGGATCTGACCGAAAACCTAATCCGCCATGTGGCAAAAACTGTTTTGGGAACGGATAAGATTATGTATCAGGGGGAGGAAATCGATCTTTCACATTTTGAACGGATCACGATGATTGACGCCATCAAAAAATATGCGGATATTGACTTTAATCAAATCCATACAGACGCGGAAGCCCTGGCGGTGGCGAAATCATTGGGACTGGATCCGGAGGCGGCCAAATCCACCCGCGGTGATATTATCAATTTGGTGTTTGAGGAAAAAGTAGAGGAAAACCTGGTGCAGCCTACCTTTGTAATGGATTACCCGGTAGAGATTTCGCCGCTGGCGAAACGCAAGCCGGATCAGCCAGAGCTCACGGAGCGGTTTGAGCTGTTTATTACACGGCGGGAGATCGCTAACGCTTTTTCTGAGCTGAATGACCCAATCGATCAGCGGGAGCGTTTCCAGGCACAGGTGGCTTTGCGGGCAGCTGGTGATGAGGAAGCGAATATGATGGACGAAGACTTCCTGACTGCGCTGGAATACGGTATGGCACCTACTGGCGGTATGGGTATGGGAATCGACCGGCTGGTTATGCTTCTGACCGATAGCTACTCTATCCGGGATGTGCTGCTGTTCCCCACAATGAAGCCGATTGAGAAGTAAGGCGTGAAAAACCCAGTGTTTATGCGGGTTTTGGGGATTGTGCAATAAAAATTTACGCCAATTTACGCCGATCTTACGCCAATTTATGTAGACATTTATGCATGAAAAGTAGCTATATTGTATGTAAAAAAGAATTGCGCCCAAAACGTAATTCTTTTTTACTTTATAAGATTATGTACAACTGTTTATAACTCTACCGAACATTTAATATGAAGAGGACAATGAGTTTTTAGACAAATAGAATCATTGCTGACAAATTAAGAGACATAACTAAATAACTTAATCTTTATGTTAAAAGCGCAAATGTAAAATGCCTTAAGGTGTTTCGCAAATGCGCTTATTTTTATTTAACAAAGGAGACTGCCATTATGAAATGCTTACTGAAATATCGCTGGGTAAAGCTGATGCGCTCGCATCTTCCTCAGGGCAAGGGCGTAATGGGCGCATGGGCGCGTCTGGCTTCCCGCGCTGCGTTTCGTAAAGGGAATGCCTCCTATTGCGGTTATGAGAACCCTGTAACGCCAGGCATGTGGTCCGGCGGTATCGTTGGACTGAAAAGCATTCTTGGCGTCAGGACACGGAAACAGGCGTTAGAAACAATGGATACGCTGTCACGGCTTGGGTATATCAAATACGAGCTGGATCCACACACGAAAAAGCTGACCTATCTCATAACAGACTGGGTCGTGGAATGCTCAGGCGAGGAATGCGCGGAAGGAAACGTATACGCTACAGACGGCTACGGCTTCCTCTGCCTTCCCCGCAGCATTACACGGCGGCTTTCGGACAATAAATACATATTCGATGAATCGGACGCATGGCTTGATCTGTGGTGCCGCACGGTATACATGGACAAACGCAATGCGTTTTCTTTTTTGGCGCCGGCTGTCCAGTATGAAAGCTGCGGCGCCGTACTGACTTTGGAAACCCTCGGCAGACGCTGGGGCTGGGAAAAGACAAAGGTATGGAGATTTTTCAAAAAATACGGGGATGTCTTTGCTTTGTACCGTCTGCCCGGCTCCTACGGATGCCTGGTTTTTAATAAAATATATCCGATATGTGAGGAAACTGTCTTGCCGACGCAGGACAAAATCATGCGTATTTTAGAGGAAATACGTATTCTTGCAAAGGGAAAACGGAAAGAAGCTTCCGATCACGAACACATCAACAAGATGGTTGCATGGTACAGTAAAAATGTCATAGAAACAATACTGTCAGAACCGGAAGAAACCCGCGTTGCACTTTCGCCCCATATAATACGCGCGTATTTTTCTCACTGTCGGAATTGTAAGAGTTATATTTATGACTGCAAGGGTTGTTATAGCCTTCGGTCAGAAAAAAAGAAAACGGGATATATCCGCGGGCCGTGTGCGCCTGTGGATATTACAAGGATAGCAAAGGAGTTATTCACATATGAGCAATAAACAAAGCAAAAAAGCTGCGTACAAGCAGGAAGAAGACCGTATTGTAGCGCATTCGGAAGCCTTTATCGAGCTTTTGGTAAGGCGCGGGATACTCGGCGACCAAAAGATAGATAACGAGAAGATACGCATAGCGCAGCAGGAAAAGAAGAAAAACACGTACCACAACACGCTTATGCTTTTAAAACATTACCGGACAATCGCATGGATGCTTGAATGTTTCCCCGATTCCATCGCAGAGGAGTTGGATCAACCGTTCGGCGGCCTGGATGAGCTGATAGACCGGATCGATATCGAATCCTCGCTGGATAATAAAAAGCTTGAAAGCAGGATTGCGGGTATTCAGAAATCACGGATACTTCTTGACCGGGTAAACGAGGCGCTGACGGTGCTGAAGAAAAAGCCGTCAGACGGAGAACGTTTGTATAATTTGATTTACCAGACCTACATAACGCCGGAAAAGCTGAGCCTGACAGATCTTCTGTACCGTCTCGACTTATCCCCGCGCCACTATTACCGGCTGCGGGAGCAGGCTGTAACGATCTTATCCATCAGGCTTTGGGCGTCCCCGGCAAAAGATGTGGATTTCTGGCTTGAAATGCTGACGCTGCTGGAAGGATTGAACTGAAAATGCAGGGTAAATAAATTGGCACAAAATTGGCGCGGTTTTGCCGATGACAAGCGATTGAAGCTGTGGTATACTGGTATCGTCCCAAAATGGGATCTGACAAGCGGAATGCCGTTTTAAAGCCTTGAAAAGCTTTGAAACGGTATTTTTATTGCCAAAATTACAGAAGGAGGTTTTTGAGCATGGTCAAACAATTAGGCAAAAACGGCAGGCTTCAAACGGCATACTGGTCGCTGGTCGGTATGGTATCTGCTGCGCTCGTCTCCGTACAGCCTGTCATGGCTGATACGATCTGGGAGAGGTTTTCGACCATTATGAGGGACGTCTATGGCGAGATAGTAGCCATAAGCACCATCGTCGCAGTCACAGTCGCTGCAATTGCGCTGGTTGTCAGAATGGTATCGAGGAACCAGCGCGCCGTTGATGAAGCAACGAGCTGGCTCAAGCGTATCGTTATCACATGGATCGTATTGAACTCGCTCGGATTCGTCGTTGCGTACCTGCAGCCGTTGATTTCCGGCGGAAATTACACAGGCTGAGGACAAGCGGTCAGGCAGGACGGAGGTGATGAAATTTGCTTGACTGGATTTTTGAGGGTATCGTCACATGGATAAGCAGTGTCGTAGCCCAGCTGATGGACGCCGTGTCAGGGCTGTTTTTAAACGCGCTCGGCACGGACATGACGGCGATGGAAGAATACTTTCCTTTTGTGGAAAAGGCGTTTACCGTCATGCAGTACATGGCCTGGGCGCTGTTGTTCCTGATAACGGTATGGCAGCTGTTCCGTGTGTTCGGAGGACCCATAACAGAAGCGGAAAACCCTTTGTCGCTGCTTGCGAGAAGCACCCTGTTCACGGTTTTGGTCGGATACGCAAAGCCCATATTTATGCTGACGCTTGATATTGCAAGGGCGCCTTACACGGCGCTTATGGACATCACGACGTCCTCTGAGGATTTTACTTTCGCCGGCGTGGAACAGGCGCTTAGCAACGGGCTTACGACTATTGTCTCCGTTGCTTCGGTAGTCGGTCTTTTGCTTCTGGTTATTTTGGAAATAGCGCTTGGCTGGAATTATTTCAAGCTGCTGCTTGAGACGGTCGAACGGTACATCGTAGTAGGCGTGCTCTGCTACACATCGCCTTTAGCATATGCAATGGGAGCGTCGAAGGCTACGGGAAGCGTGTTTAAATCATGGTGCCGCATGGTAGGCTCGCAGCTTTTGCTGTTGGTGATGAACGTTTGGTTCCTGCGTGCTTTTAACAGTTCTGTCGGACAGTATATCGGCAACGGGGGCGCATTGTCAACAGGCCAGGGCAATATCTTTCTGTGGATGTTCTGCGCGCTGGCGTTTTTGAAAACAGCGCAGAAATTTGACAGCTACCTTGCCTCTATGGGGCTCAATGTAGCGCAGACAGGCAGCAGTATGGGTATGGAAATGCTTATGGCGGCAAGAGTGCTGAGCGGCGTCAGCGGCGGAGTAAAAAGCGCCGGCAATGTGTTCAAGGGTGGCAGTGCGGCGTCGGGTGCAGGTGTTGCCGGAGCCGGGTTTGCCGCAGGGTTTGTGAATAAATTCAAGGGCAACAGCTATGTACGCGATGCTGTCGTAAACGGCGGCAGCCCGATGGGCGCGGGCGGAACGGTCGGTTTTGTGGGACGTGCCTTTGGCGGCATTGCCGCACGGAACGGCGCAAAGCTGACGGGAGATTCTATTGCGTCGGTAGCGTCAAAAGCATCGAACGTTTCGGGAAGCATTGCCGGAGATATTGCAGACCGGAGCCTGGAGAACTTCATGCCGCACCTTAGCGGCCAGCGCCTGTCCGGCACGAATATTACCGGCGGGCAGATAACCACCACGGCAACGGCTGCGGACGGCAAAGGGGCAAACCTTGAGATGTACAGCGCCTCGCAGTTTGAAAAGCCGGACGCGCCGCACAGTATCGTCAACGCGTCAGACGGCAGCAGGTGGTATCAGATGGCCGGCGGCGAAGGCGCAAACGCGTTTTATGCCGCGCCTGAGTTTACCGGAGATACTTCGGAAGCTGCACAGGTCGCAGCCGCATTCCCGGATGCTGCGGAAGGTACGATACTCAGAACTGCCGATGAAGGCGTTATTGAAGCGACAACTCCGGGTGAAAGCTCGCTGCTGTTCAACAGCGCAAATTACGGCGAGCCTGACGGGCCTCACTCCGTTGTGACGGACAACGACGGCAATGAGTGGTATCAGGTTTCAAGCGCCGATTATGCCGACGGCACGACAGACGTCCCGCAGCTTGATAACAGCGGTTATGCGGAATTTTCCAATATGCCGGACGGTATGTCAATAACGGAACTTGGCGATGGTTTGATCGAAGCCAATTCTGCCGACGGGACTGCATCGATGCTTTACAGCAGCGACAGCTATGGTGAACCGGAAGGCGCGTATCAGACTGTTACGGACGATGCCGGGAACGAATGGTATCAGGTCTCCGGCGAAGCGCTTGCAAACGGCGCTGTTTCTGCGCCTCAGTTTACAGGCGACAACGCGGTTACCTTCCCCGATATGGCTGAGGATACATCTTATACCCAGATCGGAAACGGCGTGATAGAAGCAAGCTCCGGTGATGGCAGCTCCATGCTGTATAACAGCGCATCATATGCCGAGCCGGAAGGCGAACACTCTGTTGTTACCGCAAACGACGGCAGCCAGTGGTATCAGATACCTATGAACAGCGACGGTTCTTATGAAGCACCCGAATATACCGGAATGACGCCGGGCGGTACACAAGCGGAGACAAGCTTCCCCGGAATGCCGGACGGAACGGAGTTCCGTTCTGCGGGAGACGGTATTGTGGAAGCATCTTCTTCTGCCGAAAGCAATACGCTCTGGTATAACAGCGCAAATTACGAAGAGCCTGAAGCTCCGCATACGGTCATGCAGGCGGCAAATGGTGTGGATTGGTATGCGATGCAGCCGCACGCCGATACGCCCGCCTTTGAATCGGGAGACGAAGCGACAGCATATAACCGGGCGCAGTTCCAGGCGTTTATGCCGGGGTATGAACAGAAAGTATCTGCCGTTGACGGTTCACAGCGTCAGGACGGCTGCTTTGAGGTCCGTCACGAAAACGGAAGCGGCACGATGTTTTACGATACTGCCAGATATGCTGCCCCGCGCGGTGATTATCAGGTATACGAGGACGTCAACGGAAGCCAGTGGTACGCAATACACGGCGAGGCAGCCGTTGACAGAAAACCGGTATACAAGGACGGTAAGCCCGTATACGACAACGGCAAGCTGCGCACAGAAAATGTTGAAACTGTGCGATATAAGACAACACCGTCGCGTTACGGCGAGCCAAGACGGCGCAAAAAGATAGAGATGAAAGCGCCCAAACGCAAAAAATAAAACGAAAATTGGCTATCGCATTAAGAATCACATAGGGCTGATCGATTTTAGATGCAGAACGGACGAAACGCACCCGATGGCGTACTTTGTGTACTCCGAGTGGTGCGTTTTGTTCGTAACAACATAGCTTTTATACTATGTTGTGGTCTGCGCTAAAAGCGACAGCCTCTTTCATATTTCAGACCGGGGAGGTGAAAAAATGTCTGAACCCAATAAGCAGCAGATCGGCGACGGCTCCGATAATTTCGGCCAAGCTGCCGGACAAATGGCCAAAGCTGCCGGGCAAACCGGACAGGAAGCGGCAAAGCAAGCTGCGGCAAAAGGCGCCGAAGCTACCGTAAACGCGGCAGCCGGAGCGGTCAAGGCCGGCGTGGAAGGTGGACAAGCGGTTGCCGGGATCGCCGCCGGAACAGCGGCGGGCGGCCCTGTCGGTGCGGTAATATCTGCGGCCTGGTCATTGCGCCATACCCTGTTCAAGATTGTGGTCTGCATATGCCTTGTCATTGTATTTTTCATCGTGCTGATTGTTTCGCTGCCGTCTATTGTGACAAACAGCATATTCGGTTTTGACGGGACACAGCCTGTTGAAGGGATGACGCTTGATTCAAGCTATGCGGCAATGGAACAGGTCGTATCGGATGTAATAGAATCTGCGTATCAGGAGTCACTTTCAAGGGTCGAACAGATTATTTCAAGCGGCGGGTACGATTATGAAGCTTCTACAGAAGCGACTATCAATTATGCCCAGAGCTCGGCTGGTTACGATACCTGCTATATCCTTGCCGCCTACTCCGCCTCTTTGGAGCAGCAAGGGACTGATCCCGAGGATATGGCGGCAAAGCTGAGAAGCGTTGCGGAGGAAATGTTCCCTGTATCCTATGAGGTCAAGGAAGGTACGCAAAGCATTGTAAACGAGGACGGTACCGAATCGTCTCAGACGGTCCGGTATGTCGAATGCACGATCCATCCGTTTGACAGCAGCGTCATAAACCGTGCTTTCGGGATAGACCCCAACGCGGCGTACAACCAATTCGGCGTTACATACAGCGAGGTCATCAATAACATGGCGAACGCCCTGAAACGTACGCTTTACGGCGCAGTAACGCCTGGACAGTCGGTGCCGCTGACAGATGAAGAGCTGATAGCGTTTGTCAACAGCCAGCAATGCAGCGGCGTCCGCAAGCTGCTGCTTGAAACAGCCCTGTCCCTGGTTGGAAAAGTCCCGTACTTCTGGGGCGGCAAAAGCCCGGCCGGATGGAACGACGAATGGAACACGCCGAAACTGGTAACGTCCGCCGGTTCTTCTTCTACCGGCACGATCAGGCCGTATGGACTGGACTGCAGCGGATTCACCTCATGGATCTATGATACGGCGCTCGGTATCGACATCGGCGCCGGGACAAGCGGACAATACCCCAAAACAACAGCTGTTTCTGCATCGGACCTTCAAATCGGCGATCTTGGGTTTCTGGCAGGCTCCGGCGGAGGCGGCTGGAACCATGTATTGATGTTTGCCGGATACGGTTCCGGTGGAGAACGGATGTGGGTACATTCCTCCAGCGGCAGCGGCGTTGTGCTGAATTCGCCGAGCTACGAATCATCACTCGTACTGCGCAGGCCTGCAGGCGTGGATTACAACGCGCCCGTATCAGGCAGCGGACTTACGGGAAACACCGTACCGTCTACAGGGACGCCTTATGTAATGGAGATCGAAGTGACACATTACTGTCCTTGCGCACAGTGCAACGGCAACTCCCTCGCAATGTCGGCAAGCGGCAAGCCGCTGGCTGTCGGGATGATAGCGATGTCTACCCAGTACCCGTTTGGCACAAGACTCAGTATAAACGGGAGGATCTATACCGTAGAAGACCGCGGCGGCCCTGAATTTGACGATATACACCGGGTTGATATTTTCGTGAACTCTCACGAGGAGGCGCTGCGTCTCGGCAGGTATAAGACAACTGCTACCGTCTACCCGGTAGGCGGATAAGCGGTTTGCAGAGGAAGGTGAACAGATTGGAAGAAAAAGAATACAGCAATATTTACGCTATCCCGGCGAACTATACAGACTCAGGGAAAATCTTCGGCGGAATGCTGGAGCTGCGCAATACCATTGAAGCTGCCCTGATCGTGCTTGCGCTCGGCTATCCCGAACTCATGCTGATCCCGATGGCGGCGACGCTGCGTATTGTGGTTATGACGGTTACGCTTATCCCGGCTGCGGTGATCGCGTTAATGGGTATCGACGGCAACTCCCTGTTTCAATACGTCGGCCATATGATCCGATATTTCATCAACCGCAGAAATCTTCACTTCAGAAGGGTGGGATACCATTATGACAGACGGCAGCTCAGGAAAAAGCAAAAAGCCAAAGTCAAAAAAGCGGCCGGAAAAGCTTGAGTTTGTCCAGGATTTTATTCCGGTCAAAAATATCAGCTACGGTATCGTCGAAACGACCGACGGCCGTTATATAAAAATTTTAGAGATAGAGCCGATCAACTTTATGCTCCGGTCCAGCGAGGAACAGTTCGGGATCATATCGTCTTTTGCAAGCTGGCTCAAGATTTCGCCCATGCGGCTGCAGTTCAAGAGCATAACGCGCAAGGCGGATTCCGATAAGCATGTGGCAATGGTAAAAAGAGAGCTTGCCGCAGAAGAAAACGAGCAGTGCAAGCATCTGGGCGAAGGCTATATCCGGCTGATTAAAGATGTGGGCAGCCGTGAAGCGCTGACAAGAAGGTTCTTTTTAATTTTTCAGTACGAGGAGCTTCACCGCACCGACAGCGATGATTTTGCCAAGATATACAGCGCCCTGCAGACAGCGGAACAAACCGCAAGGGCATATTTTATGCAATGCGGGAATTCCATTTTGCAGCCGAAGGATCCGGATGAGGCAGCGGCTGAGATCCTGTATATGTTCTTCAACCGTCAATCCTGCGTGGACGAGCCGTTCGCATCGCGGGTGAACCGTGTCGTTATCGACACCATGACGTCAAAGAACAAAGTGATCGGTATCGATCCGGTACCGCAAATACGCGTTACCAACTTCCTTGCCCCGCGCGGGATAAACTTAAAGCACTCCAACTATATCATTATGGACGGGCTGTATTACTCGTTTTTGTATATAAAGGGGAACGGCTATCCCGGTATGGTGCGCGCGGGCTGGATGTCGTCGCTCATAAACGCGGGCGAAGGCATTGACGTCGATGTGCATCTGCGCCGCGAAAACCGGAGCAGGACGATCGATAAGGTCGCGCAGCGTATCAGGCTCAACCGAACCAAGCTGAAAAGCATACAGGATACCAGTACGGATTATGAGGAACTCACAAACTCCATCCGGGCCGGATACTTCATCAAGAATGGTATTGCCAACAACAATGAAGACCTCTTTTATATGTCCGTGTTTATCACCATATCCGCCAAAAGCTACGAGGAGCTTACATGGCGCAAGCAGCAGATGACGGATATGCTCAAATCCATGGATATGTATACGAGCGACTGCCGGTTTCAGCAGGAGGACGCTTTAAAGTCAGTCATGCCGTTTTTACATATAACGCCTTCACTGGAAAAGAAATCGCAAAGGAATGTTCTGACCAGCGGCGCAGCTTCTACCTATATGTTTACGAGCTTTGAAATGTCTGACGACACGGGCGTCCTGCTTGGTATCAACCGGCATAACAACTCACTTTGTATTGTTGACCTGTTCAATACCAAGAAAAACAAGAACGCAAACCTGAACCTGCTCGGGACCAGCGGCGCGGGCAAGACGTTTACCATGCAGCTTCTTGCGCTGCGGATGAGGATGCGCGGGATACAGTGTTTTATCCTCGCACCTATCAAAGGGCATGAGTTCAGGCGCGCGTGCATCCATATCGGCGGCCAGTATATCAAAATAGCGCCCGGCTCCCCGCACTGTATCAACATCATGGAGATCCGGCACACCATCACGCCGGAAATGGAGCTTATTGACGAAATGGATTACAGCGAGATGGATTCGATGCTGGCAAGAAAGATCCAGCAGCTGATGATCTTCTTCTCGCTGCTGATCCCGGATATGTCCAACGAAGAGGAACAGATGCTTGACGAGGCGCTGATACGGACTTATGCCGATTTCGGTATTACCCATGACAACGATTCGCTGTATCTGGATCCGGAAGCAGACCCGCCGGTCATGAAAAAGATGCCGATCCTCGGCGACCTGCACAAGAACCTGCTGCAAAACAAAATGACCGAGCGGATAGCCGTTATCGTCAGCAGGTTCGTGACCGGCTCGGCGCAGTCCTTTAACCAACAGACCAATGTGGATCTCACAAACAAGTATATCGTACTGGATCTGTCCGAGCTGAAGGGCAAGCTGCTCCCGGTCGGGATGATGATAGCCCTTGACTATGTATGGGATAACATCAAGGCGGACAGGACCAAGAAGAAAGCAATTTTAATTGATGAGATCTGGCAGCTGATCGGAGCGTCCTCCAACAAACAGGCTGCCGATTTTTGTCTGACCATCTTCAAAACCATACGTGGGTTTGGGGGCGCCGCTATCTCAGCGACACAAGACCTCTCTGATTTCTTCAGTCTGGAAGACGGCAAGTACGGCAGGGCGATCGTAAATAATTCAAAGAATAAAATCATTTTGAACCTTGAGCCCGATGAGGCGCGGTATGTGCAGGATGTACTGAAGCTCACCAAAACCGAGATGCGCTCCATCACCCGTTTTGAACGCGGCGAGGCGCTGGTATATTCCAATAATAACAAGGTTCCCGTTGTGATCAAGGCCTCAAAAGAAGAACAGGAAATGATTACAACGGACCGTGCCGAATTGGAGGCTCTGCTCAGGGAAAAAAAGAAAGCGCACAAAAATTGAAATACGTATTTTTATTAAAATACGCGTTATAAAATGCTCGGTTCCGGTAAAAAATATTATTACTAACCGCTTCTTTGAGCGATTTTCAAAAGTTTTTAAGGTTATAACCGCAAAACTATTGACATAGCACGATTATTGCGGTATACTATATAAAAAGAGGAGGTGGCAATCATGATATACCGGCCGATGTATGTAGATAAAATCATGCGGTACGCGGACGCCCCATTTGTCAAAATATTGACCGGGGTACGGCGCTGCGGCAAGTCTACGATATTGAAAATGATAATGGAAGAGCTGAAAAAACGCGGCATATCGGATAAACAGCTTTTGAGCTATCGGTTTGACTCCATGGAATACGAGGACATGACCGCAAAGGAGATGTTTAACGAAATAAAGTCGAAGCTCTGCGACGGTGAAAAGACGTATCTGTTTTTAGACGAAGTACAGGAGATAAAGCATTGGGAGAAAGTTGTAAACTCACTTGCATCGGATTATGATGTCGATATTTATGTAACCGGCTCCAATTCCCGCATGATGTCATCGGAAATTGAAACATATCTCACAGGGCGTTATATTGCCTTTCGCATCTATACGCTGTCATTTTCCGAGTACCTGACATTCAAAAAAGAGTATTCCGATGTAAAAGCTCCGCGGGAAGAGCTGGCTGAATATATCAGGCTCGGCGGGTTCCCGGCAACACATTTGCAAAAATACTCCGAGGATGAAGTTTATACGATTGTACGGGATATCTATAATTCAACCATATTTTCGGATATAGTAAAGCGAAATCAGGTTCGTAAGGTCGATCAGCTTGAACGTATTGTGAAATTTGCATTTGATAATGTGGGAAAGACATTTTCGGCAAAATCAATTTCAGATTATTTGAAATCTGAGCGAAGAACCATCGATAATGAAACAGTGTACAATTATCTTGAAAAGCTGGAAAATGCATATATACTCTACCGTTGTTCCCGATATGATATCCAGGGAAAAGAGCTGTTGAAAACACAGGAGAAGTTTTATCTTGCGGATACAGCATTGCGTTACAGCGTTCTTGGGTTTACGATGACCTCTGTTGCCGCGATGCTTGAAAACGTTGTATATCTTGAGCTGCGCAGGCGGGGATATTCGGTGAATATTGGGAAAACACCGGATGGTGAAATCGATTTTATCGCAAAAAAGCAATCAGAAAAGCTGTACGTCCAAGTCACAAGGGAAATAACGTCCCCCGAGACCGAACAGCGGGAATACAGCAGGCTGCTTGAAATACGTGATAACTATCCAAAATATCTGTTAACCACCGACAATTTTGCCGGCGGGAATTACAAAGGGATAAAAACGATGCATGTTGCGGATTTCCTTCTGAGCAGTGAATTTTAAAACAAAATAACATCAAAGCAGTGCTTGAGCCGTATATCAAGCGCTGCTTTTTTTATGGAGGTGATACAGAATGCTTTTGCAGGACGAACAATACGTTATCAAGTGGCTGTCACAATACGGCGCGCTGCCAAAAACACAAATCATAAAGATGCTCCGCAAGCCGCCGCAGACCGCTGAAAAGATCCTGCGGAACCTGAAAAAACAAATGCAGATCTCCGACGTCGGCGGTGGGTATTATATCGCGCTCGACGCCATGTGCCAGCCGGATCAGCGGACGATACTTGCCGTTTGGGTGCTGCTTAAATTTATTGATTACGTAGACCCGATGGCGCATTATCCTGCGGTGTATCCGTCGCAGCTGTTTTTCCTGAAAGAGAATATGGGCTATGAGATCGTTGTGCTGTACGACGGTGAGTCAAACCTTTTAAAGCTGCTGCAGCCTGAGGATGATTTAAAATATATTATCGTCCTGCCGCATATATCCATGGCGTCACAGCTGAAGATGCCGAAAGCGCCGTGCCTGTTTGCCACTGTTGATTTTGAAGGGCAGGACGAGCCGGAGGTAACATTCTATTCTATGGAGGCGATCACAGATGAAAACGCACAGTACATTTCAAAAAGCTCTTGACCATATAGACGAAAAGATACGTGCACTGCAGGAACAGGCAGGAGCCGTCCGCAGTTTCTGCGAACAGGGCTGTATGACGGAGGCCTATGAAAGCGCATTGAGACTGGAAGAAACCTCGGAAAAAGCCGTGCTTCTGACCCGTGTGCTTCCGGCGTACACGGGGAATCCAAAGGCAAGGCTTGAGGTGGAAAACCTGATCAAGCTTTCTATCCCGGTAGAAATAGGCTTTACGGAGGGAAACTGGTTTTCGCTCCGCATCCCTGCGCTGCTGCCGAAAAAGGACAGCGGGTCTGTTGATTATATACGTTCGTCGCTCTACCTTGCGATGCGCGACTTCTTTATGGGCGTCCCTCCGGTAAGATACGGGGACGCCGTTTTGATATACAGGCATGTGTATGCAAGGGACAGACCGGAGCGCAAAAAACGCGACCATGACAATATCGAGGTCAACATGGTTTCAGACATTGTTGCCATGTACGTTTTACCGGACGACGGGCCTTCTGTCTGTTCCCACTACTATTGCAGCGCACAGGGTTCGTTCGACAGGACAGAGGTTTACG
>CBCTZG010000029.1:0-33822 GCA_965151315.1 uncultured Clostridia bacterium | reverse complement strand
AAATTACCGCTTGTGCCATTGATGATTGTAACCTTAATGCTGCTTTATGGTATTTCCGGGGCATATCAGCCGTCAGTGCAAGCAAGCATACCATTGTTGATAAATTCTGATAATTTAGTCAGAGGAAATGCTGTCATTAACATGGTCAGCACGCTCTCAAGTCTGCTCGGTCCTGCTATTGGTGGTGTGCTATTTCAAGCTTTCGGTCTGACACCAATACTCATCATTAGTTTTGCTTGCTTTGCAGCTGCGGCAATTATGGAAATCTTTATACATATTCCACATCAGAAAATACAAGGTCAAAGCGGTATAATAAAAACGCTCCTATACGACTTAAAAGAAAGCTATCAATTTATAAAAAATGAAAAGCCTGTGTACATATCTGTAGTAATTGTTTTAGCGCTTTTTAATCTGGTACTTTCAGCTGCAATGATCGTCGGTCTGCCCGTAATGGTTGGACAAATCCTTGAGATGTCAGATGCAAGTGTTGGGATTGCGCAAAGCGCCTTAGGCCTCGGTGGACTTGTCGGTGGGATTTTATCAAGTGCAGTAATACAAAAATCAAATCTAAAAAACAACTATATTCTTCTTATTATATGCTCTGTCTGCGCTTTGTTTATGGGAATCGCACTTATCGAAATGATACCAAAGGTAATTGGATTTTGGATTATTACAGGCATGAGTTTTATTACAATGTGTGTTTCAACTATTTTTACAGTTACTTTGTTTGCGGCAATTCAGGGGCAAACACCTTCATATTTATTAGGGAAAATTATGGCTGTAATAATTGCGGTATCCAACTGTTCACAGCCGATTGGGCAAGCCCTTTATGGAATCGCTTTTGACAGCTATAAACATATGCCTTGGGTGATAATGTACGTTTCAGCTGTAGTGGCACTTTTTATTTCGATATATTCAAAAAGAGTATTTGTAAGATTGGCGGCAGGAGAGCAATATGTCGCTAATAAAAAGAACGAATGAATCTTAAATTATAATGATTATAAAAAATGTGTTGCAAATGAGATCTTATGTACTCATTTGCAACACAATACATTTTTTGGATTTGATTATTTAATGCGATCTTTTAAAGCCTTTCCGGGCTTGAATGCCGGAACCTTGCAAGCAGCGATCTGTATTTTCTCGCCGGTCTGAGGATTCTTTCCTTCGCGGGCAGCACGCTCACGTACCTCAAAATTACCAAATCCTATCAAAGAAACTTTATCGCCCTTTGCGAGTGCGTCTGATATTGCTTCAAATGTCGCGTTCATGATCATCTCGGCGTCTTTCTTTGTGGAGCCGGTTTTTTCAACGATGGCCGCAACCAGTTCTGATTTATTCATGCTAAACCTCCCTTGCATTTTTATTATTGGTTATTATATCACATTTCTTCGTTTTTCGCAATATGTTCACGGAAGCAAAAGCAGAAAGAATTTCCTATTTTCTTTTTTTGATTGTGTTATTTGCAAATTCTGCGGCAAAATTATAAAATATTTTTCGCGGCATATATTTCCCTATAAGTTTAATAACCTTTCCGCCTTTATCCGGAATACAGACTACAACATCCTTTTTTAGAGCTTTCATAGCATTCTCTACAATATCTCTTGGCTGATAAAACCGAAAAATACCTTTTCGTGTTTTATCAACGCTCATCCCGGCACGTTCGTGAAAATCAGAATCAATAAAGCCAGGACATACTGCTTGAACCGTTATATTATAGTCTGCAAGTTCCATATGCAGTCCTTCAGTAAAATTTATAATATAAAGTTTGGACGAGGAATAAACAACATTTTTAGGCATGACCGCAAATGCCCCATCAGAAGAAATATTTATGATTGTTCCTTTATTTCTCTTTTTCATGCCTTGAAGGACAAAATATGTTAGTTTTGTTACAGCCATTATGTGTAAATACAATAATCGCTCCACATCACAATAATTGGTGTCAATAAACTTCGTTTTCAATCCAAACCCTGCGTTATTAACCAAAATGGATATGTTTTTATTATTAAGAATATCAATTAATTTGTTCACTCCTTCCTCATCCGAAAGATCCGCAATGCATACTTCAACACTGCGTCCGTATTCGTGCATTATCCTTTCGGCATTGGCTTTTATTATTTCTTCTCTGCGTCCGGTAATGATGAGGTCATAACCATCTGCTGCCATTCGTTCGGCATACGCTAATCCCAATCCGCTTGTTGCTCCTGTAATTACCGCTGTTTTCTTTTTTGATTCCATAAATATCATATCCTTTCTATGAATGAATTTCATTCACTTATATTGTATTTTTTTATCCTCGCAAAAAACGAGGATAAAATTTTATATAACTATATTAAATTAAAAATTTTCAACAAAAATGTCTTAACGCGTGTTATGCGTTCATCGGCAGGTATGGATTCATCAAGTAATATACCTAACTGACCATAGACTGCAAATGAGGCTGCAGCTTCTATATCATCAACAACGATCTCCTTGCGCTCTGCCGCTTTTTTTAAAATATCGCATACCGCCGGCATTAATTTAGAACAAATATTGATAGAAAGCTGACTATGGATTTTATGATTTTCAGCACTATGACAAAGCTTATAGTAAATCGTATTTTCCTTTTCTATATCAACAAACGTCGGCATTTTCATAATAAGTTCTTTTAATGATAATTCTGTATCTTTTGTATACTCTGTTATACTGTCGGCTAAGATTTGCGCATACTGGTCAATTGCACAATCAAACAACATTTCCTTTGATGGGAAATATCGATAACAAAGACCTTGAGCTACATTTATTTCTTTAGCAATATCTGAAATTGTTGTTTTTTCATAGCCCTTTTCATAAAATAATTTTATTGCTGTATCTATAATTTCTTTACGCCGTTCTTCCGGCGCTTTTGTTATACGTGCCACATTCATTGCCTTCCTTATCAATTTTATAGATAAATTATATCATACCGTGTCTCAATTGTCAATACAATGAGTGAATTTCATTCATTTATATTTTTTATATCAATAAAAATTTATAAATCGTATTGACAATGACATCACTAAGTGCTATAATCTATTTAGAAAATTTTCTAAATAGATTGCGAAAGGAGCGTTGCCGATGGGATTTCAGGAGACATTCAAGGCGTTGTCCGATGGAGTAAGGCGCGAAATACTGCTCATGCTGCGTGACGGGAAGAAGCCGGCCGGTGAGATTGCAGCTTGCTTTGATATGACAAACGCTACGGTGTCGTACCATTTATCCATCTTGAAAAAAGCCGGACTGATAACGGAGGAAAAAGAAAAGAACTATATATTCTATAAGCTGAATACATCGGTATTTGAAGATATTATGATGTGGTTTGCACAATTCCAGGACGGTCAGAAATAAACTGCGCAGACTGACCTATTGGGTTGTTTACAATGTATTTCAGCAATAAGCATGGCCGCATTAGCGGCGGAATGGAGATTTTTATTATGAAAAACATATTTAAAAGCAGAAGCTTTATAATACAACTGGCCGTCTGCCTGCTGCCGTTTGTGATAGGCGCGGTGTTTTATGGGCGTATGCCGGAGCAGATGGCGACCCATTTTGATTTTAACTTTCAGCCGGATGATTACAGCAGCCGGGAATTTGCGCTGTTTGGGATACCGGCGGTTATGACGGGGCTGTTTATCCTTTGTACCGGGCTGCTGGAGGTTGATCCAAAAAAACGCGGCATGGACGGCAGGCTCAAAACCATAACACGGTGGGTCATACCGGTATTAAGCGTATTCGTGCAATGCGTAACTATTTCCTATTCGCTTGACAGCTCGCTTAATTTAATAAGATTTATACCCGTTTTAATAGGCATCCTGTTTATTTTAATGGGAAATTATCTGCCGAAGTGCAGGCAGAATTACACAATGGGCATAAAGCTGCCGTGGACTCTGAACAGTGAGGAAAACTGGGAAAGGACGCACCGGTTCGGCGGAAGGATGTTTGTTGCCGCCGGAATCTGCATGATCATAGCGGCGTTCTTCGGCGGTTACGGTGCGGCGGTCATATTTGCGCTTGCAATGGCCGCGTGTTTTGCGCCTGCGGTATACTCGTTTGTGCTTTACCGCAAGGGGATATAAAAATTGTGTGCCGGTATTTAATAATCCCCGCAGTTGACCGGAGCACTGCTCCTATTTTAAAAGAGACGGTTGATCCCGGAATGGGGTCAACCGTCTTTATCATATGCTTCAAACCTGCAAGCACCGGCAAAATCATATCAAGTTACTTGGGATAAAACAATTCATGTCGTCGATCGGTATGGGCTCCTCGCACATACATATAATACCGCCGTTTCCGCGCTTGAGGGAAGTTTTATCAAGGAATGTGAATTTCCTGACTTCCCGTCTGCTGGGGGTGGCGGATTTTTTTATTTCGAGCGGATGGATAACCAGGCTTTCCTCAACGAACAAATCAATTTCTTTGGCATTGGCGTCACGATAGTATGTGATGTTTGATTTTACGGAGCTGTACCCATAATTTTTGACAAGCTCCATCACAACATAGTTTTCATAATAATGTCCGCTGGCCGCGCCATTCATCAGCTGCTGCGGGGTAAGCCACATGGAAAGATATGCGCATAACCCGGTATCGCAGAAATATAATTTCGGTGTTTTGGTAAGCCTTTTGAGTTCGTTGTTTGCATAGGGTTCAAGCAAATAAACGATCCCCATGCCTTGCAAAAGGTTAAGCCATTCCTTTGCGGTCGGTTCTGAAATATCGGTGTTTTCGGCAAGCGTTGCATAATTGACCTGCTCGGCCACAAGGGCGGCGCAGGCTCTCAAAAACCTTGTGAATTTAACTGTATCGGTTATGCCTCCTTCTTCCGCTACATCCCGCATAAGATAGGTATCTACATAAGAACTGTAATATTCCATACGAAGTTCATCGTCCACACCAAGCACCTGCGGCATTCCGCCTTCCCAAATATGATGGAAAACCTTTTCAACATCATTTTTCGGAACCTGCTTCTGCCTTGCCTGCAGTGTTTCCAGCGAAAAGTCGAGAGCGGTATCAAAAACAATATTGTTTTTCTCTCTCTGCGACATACTGTATAGGTTCAGGATCCCTATCCTGCCTGCCAGTGTATCCCTTATTTTTTTCATCATTTTATATTGCTGAGAGCCGGTGAGCCAGAACAAACCTTTTTCATCTGATTCATCGCACATGATTTTGATCTGCTCAAACAGCTCCGGAGCCTTTTGTACTTCATCAATGAGAATAGGCGGCTTGTACGTCTGGAAGAACAGTACAGGATCGGTCTGTGCCAATTCTCTTGCCATAATATTATCAAGCGACACATAGGTTCTGCCGGTCCCTTCGCACAAGTGCTTCAGCATTGTGGTTTTACCGACCTGTCTGGCGCCGGTTACAAGAACCGCCTTAAAAAAACCGTTCAGTTTCATAAATTTGCGTTCCAGTTCCCTTGTAATATATGCCATGGTTTAACACCTCTTTTTACGATAATCTAAAGTTGTATTTATTTTATCATAAACTTTACGTTTTGTCAATAGGATATGCTAAACACAAAAGGTTTATTCATCCCATCTTTCTAATTAAGGCTTGTATTTTCAAAAGAAATCTGATATAATATTTTTATAAGTATCAGTGATTACACAGAAGTAATCAGAGTTATCAGGGTATCACAGTGTCTGGGAGCATTGCTTTCAGGCACTTTTTTTGTCTTCTGCATCTGGCATAGATGCACAAAAGCGGTAAGGCGGAGGCACATCTTCCTCCGTCCCATCCGTATAAAAATTTCATGACTAATTTAGCCACAAGGCGCTCGGAGAGCATAGACTCTTTGAGCGCTTTTTTATATAGATCGGAGTCTTTTCGGCTCCCCCAACTCTTTCAATCGGGGAGCCTATGGCCTGCCCCGTTTATATATAAATTATCTAACAGGAGGTAGGTTTTATGTTTCTTATCATAAAAGCAATCACAAATGTCCCGGATCTGGTAATTGACTTTATTGAGGTCAAATTACAATCCGGTAAAACAGTCTCATTAAACTGGGACAAAAGCAGCATAGACCGCTGTGATGAAAAGCTTGTCGGCGAATATGAGGGTGTCTGCTTTGACGAAGAATATGCGGACGGTAAACTGGGTGAATTGCACGGGATGCAGATCGCAGAGGTTGGTCTTTATTCCGAAACACACAGCGCAGCCGACATTACGATCAATGAGATGTTCTTTGAGGATCAAGGAAACACCATTTCCTTTGCCGGTATTCTGTTTTCAGGGAAAGCGAGGGATGCAAATGGATAATCCATTGGTCATTGTCGTAAACAATGGTATGGTTCAGGAGGTTTATAGCCCAAAACCGTGCCGCACTGAGATTGAGATTATTGATCTGGACTTCAACGGGTCGAATGAAGATGCAGAATACGATGCATCGGAACGACTAAACGAAGTCAGACAAAATCTATATAAATTATACTGAAAGGAGATTTGCATATGGATGCGAATAAACAAAAAACAAAACATGAGCGAATGCTTGTTCTGATTAAACAGCTCAAAGAGGCGGATACCGCCTATTACCGTGATGACGCTCCTATAATGAGCGACCGTGATTATGACATTTTAACGGACGAGTTGAAGGGACTGGAACGTGATACCGGTCTGATCCTTTCCGGATCCCCCACACAGAAAGTTTCCGGAGAGATCCTGGATGAGCTCACACCGGTACGCCACACCAGACCGATGCTGTCAGCCGATAAAACCAAGTCGATCGACGACCTTGTCAGATTCGCAGACGGACGTGACGTTATCCTGTCTTGGAAAATGGACGGTCTCACACTGGTGTTGCGATACAACGGCGGCGTTTTGGAGCAAGCTATTACTCGCGGACGCGACGGCATCATCGGAGAAGACGTCACGCATACGGTCAGGACATTTATAAATGTCCCGTTATCCGTACAGAACAAGGAAGCGTTTGAAGTACGGGGTGAAGGCGTCATTTCATGGGCGAATTTTGAGAAAATCAATCTGAGTCTGGACGAGCCATACCGCTCGCCGAGAAATCTGGCGGCCGGAAGTGTCCGGAAGTTAGACGCGGTCGAAGCCGGGAAACGGCATCTGGAGTTTTTTGCTTTTGATCTTGTAACCGAGATGGCTATGGATACCAAGCACGAGCAGCTGGCATTCTTAGAGGAGAACGGCTTTACTGTTGTACCGTATGTCAGCTTGCCTTCAGTATCTCCCGATGCGTTAAATAACGCGGTGAAACAGGCAGATCCAAAAGATTTCGGGTATCCTGCGGACGGCTTGATCCTGGAATACGACGATATCGCCTACGGGAAAAGCCTCGGTGCAACCGGACATCATGAAAACCGCCTTATTGCGCTTAAATGGGAAGACGAGTTGTATGAAACTCAGTTTCTCGGCGTTGAACTTGCGACAACGAGAACCGGTATGGTGAGTATAACCGGCTTATTTAAACCTATTGAGATCGATGGCGCTACGGTAAGCCGCGCATATCTTCATAATCTGGATATGTTTGACGAATTCCAATTCGGCATTGGCGATACCATCAAGGTTTACAAGGCGAATATGATCATACCGCAGATCGCGCAAAACAATACGCAGAGCAATACGTATACGCTTCCGATGACCTGCCCTTGCTGCGGCAAGCCTCTGAGCGTTAAACATACAACCGGCGGAACACGTCAGCTGCATTGTGAAAACCCTTATTGTGCTGCCAAACTGGTACAGAAATTTAATCATTTCTGCGAAAAAACCAGGATGAACATTGAGGGGCTTTCGGCTGTGACGCTTGAAAAATTCATAGGACATGGCTGGATTCGTAATTTCGGGGATCTCTATGATCTGGGAAAACACCGTGAGGATATCATAAACACCGAAGGATTCGGCGTAAAATCATATGAACGGCTGCAGGCGTCGATCGAAAAAAGCCGGCGCTGTACGTTGGCGCAGTTTATTGCCGGTCTGGGGATACCAATGGTCGGCAGACACGCCGGGCGTGACCTGGACCGTTATTTCCACGGTTCCTGGGAAAGCTTTGAGCAAGCTATCCAAGACGGGTTTGATTTTACACAGCTGCCCGATTTCGGGGAAACAATGCACAACAATATCTATACATGGTATGCGGACAAAGAGGAAGAAAAACTTTGGAGACCGCTGCTTGAAAAAATTGAATTTATAAAGGAGAATCAGACGATGAGCACAATCATAACACCATTATACGGAAAGACGGTAGTAGCTACCGGCAAATTGGAGAATTACACACGTGACAGCATACAGTCAAAGCTGCTGGAGCTCGGTGCAAAACCTGCTAATTCGGTCAGCAAGAAAACGGATTACGTTATCGTCGGCGAAAAAGCCGGCAGCAAACTGACCAAAGCGCGTCAGCTGGGCATCACGACACTGACCGAACAGGATTTTGAAGAACTCATTTCAGGTTAACTCCGGTCTGACCGGAACACAAACAAGGCGGGGCAGTCAGCTCCGCCTTATCATTTTCAGATAAAGGAGAAAAATCTATGAACGAAATCAAACTGGGTTTACCGGATGGAACTGTCCTTCGGGCTGTTGCGTACCCTGATTCGGACTTTCCGGCAATCAACTTATACTGGACAAACAGAGAAACTGGTCTGGACGAAGAGATCTGTTTCGCCGAGTACAATCCCGAACAGAGCCCTTGCCACAACCTTTGTATCGGTGTCTATCAATCTGATCAGGACGACACAACATATTACAAGCCATATATGGCGGAAAGGAATGTTATATGAAAAGCAGCAACCGAATTAAAATCGATGACCTTTGCATCGATTTATCAACATTAAAAAGCAAAGAAGACCTTATTGCACAATTTAAGGAAGACGGGGCCACCCATTCCACTTTAATGAATTTTTGCGAAGAATACTTGGAGCGATATCACAATGAGCTGTGCTGGCAGTATCCTATCACAGACGAACTCCATTTGGGTATGTTTTTTGTCTTGGTAAGCGAAGGTATTTTTTGTGTCCCGTATGACGAAGTTGATGATACGGATTATGAACTATTCTGTATTGAGGACGCTAAAATGCTTGATGCGGATTCCCTGGATGATTTCATAAGTGATTGGTATCGGAATGATATGGATTTGAAAAATGCAATGCACGCAATGAAAACCTATCTGCACAGGAGGGAAAAACATGAGCAGCAAAATTGATTGGATCATTCATTATTGTACAAATGGGGTTTGCGACGACTGCGGGAAGACGGAATCTGGTTTTCTGCCGTATGCCTGCAACGCACATACTCATGGTATGGACAAATACGGGCACATGGACTTTCAAATTGTTTTAGCTCTATCGCCGGAAGAGGTTTGTCGTATCTTAAACACTCTTGGTCAAAGAGTTCAGGCAGGAGAAAGGTTCGTGGCAGGCGATTATGTTTCCGGCATTTACTTAGACTGTGACATACGGTTAGATGAGTATGAGGAAACAGGGCGCCAGGTTCTGCGTGTTGTGATTCCGGATCGGAACAACCATTATCCGGAGCATCATAAATGTATGTATCCATATACACTTCAGTTATTGAAAACAGATGATCTGTATCAAAAATAAACACAGAGAAGCCTATATAAGAGGAGGAACAACAAATGGACAACAGATTAAAACAAATATATGATAATTTTGACAGGCTGAAAATAGGCCTGGACGAAGAATTCAAATTCAACTGTACGATGTGCGGCAAATGCTGCATAAACCGTGAAGATATCCTGTTAAATCCCAAGGATATGTTTAACCTTGCAAAAGAACTGAACATGGAGCCGAAACAAGTGCTGGAAGCCTACTGCGAAACATATATCGGTTCTGACTCAAGATTTCCGATCGTGAGGTTAAAGCCAAAGGGCTCTATCAAGCGATGCCCGCTATTAAAGGACAGGAAATGTTCAGTACATAAAGCAAAACCGACAGTATGCGCCATGTTCCCGATAGGGCGCTGTGTTGCGTCGGAAAGAAAACAAGGGGTTAAAAAGAGTGATGCTCGATTCCCAATCGGGGAAATACAATATATTTTTACCGATCCGCAATGCGGTGATTCTTCAAAAACACATACCGTTCGGGAGTGGCTTCGGGAATTCAATCTGGAGCTTGAGGATGAATTTTTCATTGAATGGAACCGGATACTGGTCAGATATTCTATGATACTGCAAAAAGCCGAAAAGCATTTTAACCCGGAGACAATGAATATTATCTGGAGCAGCGTTCTCGTTTTCTGTTATTTGAATTACAATACAGCGGAAGATTTCATGAACCAATTTGCCGAAAACATCAAGAAGTTGAATGTCGGCATGGATAAGATCGACCAACGGTATAAAAAATGAGTATACTGGAGGAAAAACCATGTCAGAAGAAAGAAACAAACACCAAATCACTCGCAAGGACGCAAGAGGCTGTTTTGTTGAAAGCTTAAATGATGTATTTGCCATCGGTAAAACCCATTTTGCTTTTGCATCATACGACCTTTCAAAGCCCGCCGGACAGCGTCAGACGAACAATGTCCACATCTATATCAATGTGGACGAATTCCTTGAACTGTGCCGTAAGCTGGAATGCGGTGAGCTGCGGTATATGATGCAGTCAAAACGAAATTCGGCCGACAAGACGCCGCTGTACCAGTCACTTGGAGGAACGTCTGCCGAAAATCTCAAAAAGCAAAACCGTTCCCGGCAGGACGGAAAAAGCCTGTCACGGACGCTGCAGCTGATCTGCGGCAGCAAGTCTGATTTTCTTCTTGTGGCCGACAGCGGTCCGGGTGAAACGGACGCTAAAGGGCTGATCGTTCCCAAATTCGGAAACAAGCCCGAAAACCATATCGCAGTCAGTATGTCGTTCCAGTCACTGAGCGAATTGTTTTTGATGACAAAGACGCACTATACGGCATGGCTGTCAGCGTGGTACGGACGCTTTCAATCCGATGCTGCGCAGCCACAGGTAAATAATCATGCTTCCGAAAGAGCACCTCTTGCGAAGACTGTTTCAGAACCACCTGTGTTTAACACACCGCTGTTCTGATTCCGGAGCCCGTACAGTTTGACTTTGAAACGCAGCCATACCGCATGGCTGCGTTTTTTCTTACGTTGACAAACTACTCCTATAGTAGTATAATGTGAATATATAAAAACCGCTTTATTTTCTAATGTTAGGAGGTTTCACATGAAAAAATTAACAGCTTTTTTCTTATCATTCTGCATGCTTGCCGCATTGTTCATGCCAACAGCATCTGCCGAAAGCGTCTGGGAAACATTTGTAAGTGAGGATGGCTCGCTTGTTGTCACCGGCTACAACGGCCCGGGCGGGGATGTGACCATACCGGCTCAGATTGACGGAAAACCGGTCGGGCTGATTGTCTCGGAAGTCCTGGTCGGGATGTCGGAAACCGTCACGTCTTTTTCCGCAGAACCCGGCTCCGCGGTCTATACAGCGGAAAACGGCGTCCTGTACAGCGTGCCGGATCCAACATACCCGGACCGGAAATTTGTAGCCGCGTATCCCAAGGCGTCGGCGGCCGAGGAATTCTATATCCCCGATTATGTCTGGCAGTTTGACCCAAGGGTATGCGCCGGCGCGGACGCTCTGAAAAAAGTGTCGTTCCCGCAGGGAATTACAAGCATCAATACAGAAGCCTTTGCCGACTGCAAAAACCTGACGGAAATTGAGTTCCGGGGGGAATACAGCCTGCCGCACGGCACCTACATCGACGAAGAGGGCTTTTACCACGACGATACCGGCAGCTACATCAGCGGCGGCCTGCTTGTAGGGGACGGCGCTTTCCGCGGATGCAGTTCTCTCAAAACAGTGACCCTTCCGCAGGGAACCAGCGTGATTGCTGAAAATGCTTTCTGTGACTGTACTTCCCTGGAAGCAGTGCTCATTCCGGACAGTGTGGAATATTTCACGGATAATCCGCAGGGCTCCGGTATCTTTAGCGGCTTGCCGCTCGTTACGGTATATGGCCTGGCGGATTCCGCCGCGCAGGAATTCTGCAATCTGCTCGGTCTGCCCTTCCAGGCTGTAACAAGCTATGAAGAAGGGAAAAACCTGATTGCAAGCCGTGCTTCCCAGCCGGTTTCCCCGTCGGAACAGCCCTCTGCTTGGGCAATTCCGGAGGTAACTGCCGCACGTGCCAACGGTTTGATCCCATCAGAGCTGGACAGCAGCTATACCAGCCCCATCACCCGGCGGGAATTTTGCCTTTTGGTCTGCGCCTATGCGGACAAAATGGGGATCAGCAGCAGCGGCAGCCCCGTTTCGTTCAGCGATACGAGTGATGCGGATATCCAGCGTGCCGCTGCGCTCGGTGTCATCAACGGCTATCCGGACGGCGCCTTTGCGCCGGATAATTCCATCCTGCGCAGCGAAGCGGCCGCCATGCTTGCGCGCACCGCCGCGCTGACAGGCAACACAGCGAACGCGCCATACGAATCCTTCAGCGATGAAGCGATGTTTGGCTGGGCGCAGGAAAATATCGAATTTATTTCCTCCTGCATCGACACGCGCACGGTTACAGCAATTATGGGCGGCGTGGGAGACAATCTCTTTGATCCGAACGGAAATTACACGCGGGAGCAGGCAATCCTGACCTTCCAGCGGCTGTACCGTTACTGCACCGGCGTGATCCAGCTGCTTTATCCCGGCAATGTCCCGGTTGAAATCAACGGCGGTGTGATGGCAAGCCTGGAGGGTGGACAGCTCCGCTTCAGCAACCTGGAAGACGGCGAATACAGCATTATCGTGGGCGTAGGCTTAAATTATCACAACTACACGGAAATGACCAAAAGCGATATTGTATCCGCTGTAAATTCCGAGATCACGTATGATATTTCAGATATTCCCAACGGGCGCTATACGGCCGTTATCCGTCCATATACTTCCGGCAGTTTGGCCGCCGCATACACCGAAAGGCCGGAACCGCCGCAGGACGGGCGGATCCTTTCCGCTGCACCGGCAACGGTGGAACCGCCGTATGTAGATATTATCAAGGACAACGATCATGGCTATTTGATCCCCTACCCGGCGTATGAACACAACAAGGAAGTATTTCAGGAGACACAGGCTCCGGCTGAGGGGGAATATCTAAACGCTACGCAGGATATTCAGTCCGACAACGCGGAAATACGCGCCCTGGCGGAAAGCATTACCGCAGGCCTTTCCTCAGATTACGAAAAAGCATCGGCCATCTATGACTGGATGGGGCAAAATATCGCCTACGACTACGAAACCTACTATGCGGTAGACGAAGGATCCCAGCGCCCGCAGGATGCAGTGTCGGTCATGAACCAGCGTTCGGCGGTATGCGAGGGATATTCCCACCTTGCGGCAGCCCTGCTCCGTTCCATCGGTATCCCAACAAAATATGTGCTTGGATATCCCGTAATCGATTACGGGATCGGGGAAACGACAGATGACTGGATCAAGATCCTGATGAACGGCGGTGACGAGGAAAACGGGATTTATCTTGTCGTATGGCACGCTTGGAACGAGGTCTGGGTCGGCGACCGGTGGATCATCATGGATACGACCTGGAGCCGGATGCAGGACGAGGAAAACTGGGACGACTTCCGCACCCAGCGGGACTATTTTGACCCATCGCTCTGGAAGTTCTCCTATTCGCATATCATCTTAGAATATCCGGATGAAACATAATAAAGGCGTGGAATAAAACAAGCTTATACAAAAGGCGGGACGCGAAAATGCGTCCCGCCCGTTTTATTTTATCGATTTTTTTACCAGATCCGTACCCGATCTTCGGGTGCAACCCACATACCGTCATTTTCGTCTATATCAAAAGTTTCATAGAATGCGTCGCAGTTGACCACCACGCGGTTGACGCGCAGCTTTTCGGTACTGTGCACGTCCGCCTGCGCGGCATACTGGCAGTATTCCCGGCTGGCGGTTGACGCCCAGGTGTTTGCCATGCTCTTATAGAGCGTTTCAAAGTCCGGGTCCTCAAGACCCGCCACAATCTCCGTAATACAGGCGGCCGCGCCCTGGTCTGCCACATTCTCGCTTAAGGTCAGCCCCCCGTCCATCGGGATGCCGGGCACGCCCTCCTCGCCGTCATAAAAATCGATCATTTCCTGGCAGAGCCTCTGGAACGCCGCGTAGTCCTCCTCCGTCCACCAATCGGCGGCATTGCCGTTCTCATCGAACTTTGCGCCGTTGTTGTCAAAGGCGTGGGTAATCTCGTGGGCGATGACATAGCCGATACCGCCGAGGTTCTGCTCGTAAGAGGCGTTCACATCGTACATCGGCGCCTGCAAAATGGCAGCCGGGAAGGTGATGTCGTTTTGCTGCGGGCTATAGCAGGCGTTGACCGTAAACGGGTACATCAGCCACTGGGACTTATCCACCGGCTCGCCCTGCAAGGCGATGTTTTCCGCCTTCTGCGCCGCTGTGATAGAGAGCATATTGGTAAAGTAGCTGCCGCCTTCCTCTACCGGCTTGATCTCCGCGTTGTCGATCGCCGACTCGAATTTGTCCGGATAGCCGATCTTAACACCCATCGTGTCCAGCTTTTTGAGCGCGCGCTCCTTGGTGGTATCGCTCATCCAGTCAAGGTTCTGGATGCGCTCCCTGTAGACCCCGATAATATCGCGCACCATCTTTTCCACATCCTGCTTCGCTTCCTCGGTAAAATACCGCTCGGCGTACAGCTCCCCGATATAGTCGGGCATGGTGCTTTGCAGGGTTAGCGCCGCGCGCTCTTCCGGTGAATAGCTGCCAGAGGTGCCCATAAACTCCTGGTTGAATGTGTCGCTCGCGTCAATGAATTCTTGGTTGAACGCACCGCCCCAGCCGAGCAGCACGGTTAGTTTCGCCCAGGCTTTTAACGTGTCCACATGTTCATCCGTGAAATACTCCGCAAAGGCCTCTGTCAGACTCACATCGGCAATGATGATCTCATCCGCCGGCTGCAAACCGGAATCGGCAAACACCGCATCCATATCCACATTCGGAAATATATCGCGGATCTCCTGCATGGTAAATACATTGTAGATCTTATCAACGTTGCCGGAATCCTCAGTATTCATCATAGACGCCGACAATCCCTTTTCCATCTCGAAGCAGGCGTTTGCCATTGCTTCCGCATCCTCTTCCGTCTCGCCGCCAAGGACGAACAGCGTCCGCATATATTTTTTGTAGCTTTCAATCTGCTGCTCAGTTCCATTCTGGTATGTATCCTTCGGCAAATTGATGGCGATCGGCGAAAAGACCAGCGTGTATTTGGTGCTGTCCTTCATATCGATGGTGAGGCCAAAACCCATAAACTGATAGATGTACAGCTCATCGACCAGCTTGCTCTGGACTTCGATCAAATCATCTATGGTTTCGGCAGTATCAATCAGCTCCAGATACGGCATAAGCGGCGCTGCGCCGATTTCGTTCCTGGCGTCCATATCCGCCACACTCTTGTAAAAGTCGGCAATCTTCTGTTCCTTTGTACCTGTTTCATAGTCGCCTGCGATGATCTCCTGAATGATCGCGTCGACCGCTTCCGTGCTCTTGTCCTGCAGGTCGTATAAGGAACCGCTGATGACACGCCCGGGCTGGATCTGGAGGTTATTTAACGTATCTTTATTGACCGCTGCGTAAAAATCATCCTTCAGATTGGTTCCAAAAAGCGAATACACGCGCTCAATGAAAAGCTCCATCTGACCGGTCGTTACATTTTCATCAGGCGAGAAGATTCCTTCCGCCGTTCCCGCGACGATCCCTGCGTCAAACACATCCGCAAGCTCTTCTTTTGCCCATTCGGGAATATCGGTGAAGTTTTCGGCGGGAATAGCGACCCTTGCGTTATGCCCGGTCGGCTCCGGCAGTTCGCCGAACGCACGCTTTAGCATCACCAGCGCCTCGGCGCGGGTCACGCTCCAATCCTCGTGCAGCTCGCCGTCCTCATAACCCTTTATAATGTCCTCTTTTACAACACCGGGGTTATAGTCGTCCGCCGCCGCCAGCAGCATCTGCGCGACCTCTCCTCTTGTTGCATATTCATCTGCTGCCGCATCTGTGACTGTCGGCGTAGTACCATCCCACAGCTCAGCCGGTACAGAGCTGACACTTAACTGCTCTTCCTCAGAAAGGCTGTTGTACCAATCAAGCCATTCGATTGTTTCCTGCGATAACTCGGAAATGCTGAAGGTTTCGCCTCCAAACTGCACTGTTTCATCCGTTTGCGCAAATACCGCAGCCGTATTTGCAAGCATGAAGCAGCTCAGTATAATCGGGATAAGTTTTTTCTTCATATTCTTTCTCCTGTTCAAAATTTAATTTATATAAGGTTTTACTGTCTTAGCCGGAAGGTTTTCGGTGCAAAGCGGTAAACCAATATACACGCAATCATGCAGTACAGAATGCAGAACATTATGGTAAGCGTTCCGAAAACGATTGTAGACATTCCGTGCTTTCAAAAGGCATGCACACAATTTATCAAAACATGCTGATTTGCATCCATTCACATAAGCAATACCACTTTTTATTATTTTGCATAAGAATACCTTCCCATAAACAGCGTTTCGCCGCTTTTGTTATCCCTGATAACAAAATAGAACGGCTTATTGAATTTCAGCTCAATTGGTTCGGGCGGCATAGCCGATCCCCCCATACCGACAGCAGTTACCGCCGCAGCCTCTGTTCCTTTTTCGTCTACGCAGATATAGGTCTTATGAATTGTTTTGGTGATCCACATATTCCCAATATCAAACATTTTTGTAAAGTCAGCTGTATTTTCATTGAAAGCTTGTGTAATACCAATATTTTTCAGGATGTCATTCAGTGCAGTTTCAAATTCAATTTTGAATTTTGGCATTGAAAGATCAATATATGCAGTTTCCATCTTTTCGTCAGTTATTACGTGATTTAATTCCTGTTCAACACTAATATCGCCGTTTGCTGCAACAAGATACATACTTACATCCAAATCGTCATATTTTTCAGTACCCAGATATTCTCCGTCATCGGAAAATTTATCAATCCTGTTTTTATAGGGAAGTTCTATAATCTGTACGGAGTTTGTTTTTGCATAGGAAAACCAGTCGGTTTTATTCATAAAATCAGTCTGGGTTTTTGTTCCGTCCGCATTTGTAAATTCATCGGATTTTGTGTAACTTTCAATGAATTCGTCTTCCCACGCACCCTTAAAATATATCGCGTTTATAAGCATTGCCCAAAAGTCATCCGCTCTTTGAATGATCTGCGGTATTTTGCTGTTTGTCTTATCTTTTACCCATGAATTAATCTCGTTTACTGCATCTTGGTTAGTTGTTGCCATTACTTCTGCATTGTAATATACTTTCGCGGCGTTTGCAAATTCATCGCTGAAATTTTGCGAGGTTTTATCCTTGTTCATCCAGATTGAATTTGCAATATTAAGGCTTAAAATATCGGTTTGACTGTATCTTTTGATTAAATCTTTTGAGAAGACGTTAAAATCCTCTAAATCCGAGATCCCAAGAGCATTTAATATCTCGTTTTTCGTTTCTCCTGCAGCCCCGTTTGCGGCTAAAGCCAGAGCCATTTTAACCGATAGAGGCGAAAACATATAGTTTTTATCCGACGGCATTTGAGCGTTGAGTTTATCCGAGAAAGATAAATCTTCCTTAACTATCTGCTCATTCATATTATTTAGCTGTGCATCATACACTCTCATGACGGTTACGATGGCCTGCTCCGTTGTATAAGTGTCTTTTGGAGCGAATTTGTTTTCCTCGACGCCGTTCATAAATCCAAGATTGCTTATTGTTTGAATAGAATGTGACGCCCATTCAGAAATCTCGTCATTATCGTCATACTCAAAATACATTTCCGTTGCGGGCATAGGCATAACCATATTTATCATACGGACAATAATCGTTGCGGCTTCTTCACGGGTAAGAAAGTCGTTAGGCGCAAATTGTTGTTCTCCTTTTCCAAATATGATGTCTTCTAATCTTAATGCTATAACTTTTTCATTATCCGTATCTTGAAATGGGTTCGGTGATACTTTCTTCCATACAATATCGGTCGTCATATCTATTAAATTATATACTATTTCGCAGAATTTTTCGCGGCTGATATTGTCTTTGTAGGAAATGTCTGTTATATCTTGTAAAAGTCCTATGTTTTTTGCCTTAGCTATGTAATCGCAGGCCCAATCACTACAATCGTTTGCAATCAGGTTATAAGCATTTTCTACTACAGTTTGTAATTCTTCAGCATTGTTTGTCATGTATGCAAGACCACCGTATTTATTTTCTTTAGGAACAATGCCGGAAGTTGTATTGTATACAAAGCTCTGATTATTTTTATCAAAGAAAATGACTTCATAGCTCCAGCCGTCACCGGTACCTTCCTTTGCTGTGGGTAAAAAAGATTTTGTATTTATAGCAGTATAAACATCTGTTATGATTGTATCGTAGGCTGTAGAATATCTAATACCATCATTACCGCTTCTGATAACAAGATGATCAATGTCTTCTCTTGATAAGTTCGTTAATTCCTCAAAGGTATACGTCCTTGCCGGATCGCCGCCGCTTATCGGTTTTGTTTCAGCATTACAATGGAATGCAGAAATAAGCATAATCAATAAAATCAATAATGATATGGTCTTTTTCATATATATCCTCCTCGCTAATCATTTTTTGAATATCTTTCTGATCGGTCGCATGATCATCTCCGTTTTTACCCACAATAATTGCGGAGCTGCCGCCTCCAAAATAATTTCTTTTTCCTAAAGCAACATTAAGCCAACCAACAGCACTGTCGCTGAATATAACTTCTAACATAATATAAAGTCTCCTACAGCAGTTCTCTTAGTTTATCAAGAAACGCTTTCTCTCCAACTGTGTTGAGTTTAAAAAGCACCGCTTGGCTCCCGCCTGCCGTAATTGCCGAAAGATGGATAGAGTCGGTATCACCTTGAAACAACGTTACATTAAGGCTCACGCGGTTGGAGCCGGACCAACTGTAACGCTCAAAAATACGGACACTACACCGCGCGCTGTCGCTTTGAAAATCACTGGAATCTTCTAAAGTTGCGGACATGCTTCCGTTTAATATTCCATCTTCTATTTTCTGAAGGATTTGATCAAAATCCCCATGAATTGTTTGTTCTAATTTAGCCATACTACACCTCACAAATCCGTTCCGACGCCCAATCAAGCAGCAGCGCGGAATAACGCTTAAGCTCATCCTCCGAAAGAGTATCCTTCTCTTTCAGCTCCGCGCCGGCTTGCAAGACGCGAAGGTCCGCGCCCTCAAGGCTTTTAAAAAGCGCTGCCGTCTTCTTTTCAAACCGTCCGGTTTTCAGAAAAATGACTGCCCGCAGTGTAAAGGCGGCCGATTTATACAGCCCTTTTAAAATATCCGCGTTTTTCTCATGTACCAGATTGTGTACGCACATATGATACGCATTGCAGGCGCCGATCCTGACAGCGCGCCGGACGTCGTCTTCATGGATTTTGCTTAATAATTCGTCAAGCGTTCCCAGTATGGGGGTTGTGTCATAATAAAACTGGAACAAGTCCGCTGGCTCCCATGCAAGTAATTCTTTTTTACCAGAAACGAACCCGCATACTTTATCCCGGTTTGGGAGTGCATCGAGCATTTTGCCGCAGCTTGCCAGGTCTTCTGCCGACACAGTATCCAATATCAGCACCGCGTCGATGTCGCTGCCCTCCGTCGCCTCGCTGCGGCCGTAGCTCCCCTGGAGCCCGATAAACCATATCCGTTCGCCAAACAGCTTCTTTGCCGCGGCGGTGTATTGTTTCATCCATTCATCGATTACAAAGCCCATGTTCCTCTCCTTAAAACCATAACGGAGATTCCCCCGAAAATTCCGGAGCATCTCCGTTTTTGTATGGATCATAGCGATCACAGTTACATCCGAATTCCTTGAGATATTCTATTTTGTTCTCTTTGGACCAGCGGATAAGCGAGATTCCGTCAAACGCTTCGGTTTTACCATCATTCATCTTATTTTCAAAATACCATTCCACAACTGTTTGATCTCCGGCGTGTATCATCTGCTTGATATCCCATATAAGAACGGTCCCGCGCCCATTCCATTCGCAAAACCAGTGTTTTATTTCTTTTATGCCTGCATACTCCGGTCCCCAGCTTTCAATATATACGGCATCGTCCGAAAACAGCTCTTCCATACCGAGATCCCTTTTTTGCAGCCACATATCAAACCACAGCCTGATTCTCTGTTCCCTGGTATTCATATTTTTTCCTCAACTTTTTCCTTGATTTGCTACATAACCTGTCCCTCGAACTGACCCGGTTGTAATTACTGTACACATTATATAACACTTAAATTATATCATATTCCGGCGCATTTTTCAACCCCCGGATGCGTTGGCACTCAAGGCTTTCCGCGAATATATCCGGTGTTTAGGGATTACAATTCTTACAGGGGGAATAGCCTTGGCTTATAATATCTTCTCTGTCTCCTGTATATTCCTTTTTATTCTTATCTTTCATACTGTCAACAGAGTGGCAGGTTGGGATATGAAATTTCTTTGTGTTGGTATTTAGTATATACGTCCGTGTTTCAGACAAGGTGTCTCTCACTGCTTGAGACGGTTCCTCTGTTTTCTCTTGTTTTGCAGCTGCCGACTCGGAAAATCGGCTTTCGCCCGTTGCATAATCTATCAAAATACCGGGCTGCACGTTGTACACAAATACGTTATAGCTTATTCCCGCCCCGTTATCTTCAACAGACAGCGCTTCCATCAGAACGCCGTCGGCAACCAGGTTATCACCTTTAAAAACAGGCGTGACGCGGTATAATACGCGGTTTCCGGTTTCATCTATATAATCGGCCACCATGTTTTCAAACGGGAGCATTCCTTCCGTATTCATATATCTTGTTCCTGTTATAAGGTTTCTTGTGTTTGCGTTCTCTGCTGTCAGCTGGTATCCGATCAAATGACATCTGTTATAAAGATACTTTCCATCAACAATATCATATTTTACCGTATGCCAACCGGTTGGTTTTACCTGTCCGTTGCTGCCACGTTCTTCGGTGGGCATAAGCGCTGGACTGATACAGGCAAACGCTGCGCCGCATCTTCCCAAATCATCCAATTCACTGTAAGACTCAAATGGTTCCGAACGCATGTCAGCATCCGTGAAATACGGGATATTATTATTGACCGGCGTATATGCCTGCCCACTGTATTCCGGGGCAGATTCGGACGGAACAGCTGATACTGTACCGGCAGGCGACGGCGATGGGTCAACTATGCTGACCGGCGCTGCCGTCTCTGCATAAGGTTTTGCAGTATTCGGCAGACCTGTCAAATCATCGTTCACAGCAGATGAACAGCCGTTCAAAAGCAGCGATAAGGCTAACAGCAGCGGCGCAAACACATTCAAATATTTTTTCATCGTTTTCTATATACTCCCTTCGTTATCTTCTCATGCGAAAAACCATGCAGCTCAATTTCTTCAAAGAGTTCCCATTCATCCGGCAGTAAAGAAATATCAAGCTTCAGATCGGATGGATATGCCCGGTTCCAGTTGTAAACGATCAGTTCCGATATCTTGCTCCGGTATGGTGCAAGCGCTGTATTTTCAATAAAGCAGCAGTCCTCGTCGCCGGCAGCCGCAAGCGGTGCGTCAGAAACAATGATATTCCAATACTGAGGGAACAGTTCCTTTGAATAAGGGCAGATATACAGCCGCCGGTCTGATATATGGCGTATTACATCCTCAATAACGGTTCGGTCACGGCTTTGACGGCGGTGGTTAAACATCATTCCGCCGTCTTTGTCAATACAAATAAAAACTTTCATATGTCACCTCTCTGATATACAAAATTCCCACAGTATACCCGGTCTCATTATGGGAAAACTAAATTAGTTTGCCTTTAGATACATAGTGTAAGGATTTAATATCTACTTTAGTAATTATTATACCAATAAAGTTAGTATAATTCAATATAGTAGTTTAAAAATATCTACTGTAGGGATTTATTCTTCAGATTGGAGGTGATTGTTGTGGGAAGAACCCTATTTTTGATATCAGGCAATATGTGCGGAAGCCGTGTTCGTCTGGGAAGAGCGCTGCAGAAGCCTCCGATTACGCAGGAGGATCTGGCGCGGCGCATCCAACTTATGGGATATGAAAATATGACGAAACGGATCATTTCACAGATTGAGAGAAATCAGCGTCATGTATGTGATCTGGAGCTCATGCTTTTATCCAAGGCTTTGAATGTGAGTATGGAATGGTTATGCGGAGAAGGCTCGGACATATGAATATATAGACAGATCGGACCGGTGTGTTGAGCATCGGTCCGATATTTTTTTCGGAAATACAACAAAACAATTGACATTATACAACTATAGTAGTATAATATAATTATAGTTAAGTTCATACGGGAGGGAATCATATGATCTTGTATCACGGCAGTGAAAATATAATCGAAGTCCCGCTTTACGGGAAAGGCAATATCCGTAATGATTACGGCAGGGGTTTCTACTGCACCGAAAGCGAGGAGCTTGCGAAAGAATGGGCTTGTTCCAATAACCGCAACGGTTTTGCAAATAAATATGAGTTTGATACGGACGGGCTAAACGTGCTGCGCCTGAATTCGGAAAAGTATAATTTGCTCAACTGGCTTGCCATACTCACAAAGAATCGTACTTACTGGGAAAACAGTACTGTTTCGGAAACTGCGAAAAAGTATTTGGCAGAGAATTTTATGATAGATACGTCCGGATATGACGTGATTATCGGGTATCGGGCGGACGATTCATACTTTTCCTTCGCCCAGGATTTTGTTGCCGGGGCGATCTCTTACCGTCAGCTTGGCGATGCGATGCGCCTTGGAAAGCTCGGCGAACAGATCGTGCTTATAAGCGAAAAAGCCTTTGGGAGGATAAAGTACATTTCAAACAGTCCGGCTGCCGCGTCTGTCTACTACAAAAAGAAAAAAGAGCGCGACCTTGATGCGCGCAGAGAGTACCGCAGGACAAAGCATGAGACCTTGCAGGCTGATGAATTGCTTATGATCGATATTATAAGGGAAGGGATGAAACAGGATGATGAACGCTTACGATAAGGATTATTTGTTTCATGCACAGAAAAATTTCGGGCATATGGTGGATTTTGCGGTAAATACCTGCGGTTATGATATTGACGAATTTTTCAATATGTTTTTGGCATCAAACGTATGCGTGCAGTTTGAAAACGGGAATCCCGCTTATATCGCAGGTAAAACGGGATGTGAACTGGCACGGCTTGTGGTGTATGAGGTCAAGGGTGAAAAAATCGAAGCGGCGGATGCGATGTATCTTGACAAATCACCGGAATATTGGCTCGGCTGGTCGCTTGCTTATTATGTATGGCTGAAGGATTATAAATTCGGCTACGTCATTTCGGCTGTTCCGGCAGGTGATATGATAGGCATGTATGATACGATGCATGAGGCTGATATCACAAAATTTGTTTCTGCGCTTGATGAACGGCTGAAGGAATACTATACACAGACCAACCTGGCAAGGCTCCGTACTTCGGCAGGGCTTTCCCAGCATGACCTGGCAAAGCGTTCGGGCGTCAATGTACGGATCATTCAAAGCTACGAGCAAAGGCTGCGTGATATTAACAAAGCGCAGCTTTCAACCGCCGCGGCTTTGGCAAAGGCGCTTGACTGTAGCATCGATGACTTGACGGAGAAATAAGCCGGTGCATAGGTTGAAGATAAAGGAAGGATTTAAGTTTGGAAAAATATAAGCGGCGCATCTCGCTGCCCGCCGCGGCTTGAGGTACACAAAGTACATCTGCGCCCCGTTGGACGGCAATCTGCTTGCTTCTATTTTCCCAAACAGCTTTTGCGAAAGGGGTTAACGATCTTAATTATGAGGATAGCAATCTGTGACGACGACATCAACTGTGTCAATCTCATCGAAGAGTATATAAAGGAATGCGGGAATACGGACGCAGAATGTGACGCATTCCCCGGCGGCGAGGAGCTGGTACGTGCGTACCGGGACAACGCCGAGCGGTATGATGTGATTTTTCTCGATATGGAAATGGATCGGCTAAACGGCATAGAAACGGCGAATCACATCCGGGAAACCGACGAGCACGTCATCATTGTGTTTATTACAAGCCATACGGAATACATGCGTGAGAGCTTCCAATGCGCGCCGTTTCGGTTCCTTGTCAAACCGGTAGATAAAGATGAGTTCTTTTCCGTGTTCGGGGATATAGAGAAAAAGCTTTCAAAGCAGCGCAAGGTGTTTGCATTTACGGAAAACAAGACGCGGATACGGCTGTACTGCGATGATATTATATACTGTGAAAGCAGGGATCATTGGATACTGATACATACAAAGGATGCGGTCTACAGGATATGTAAAACACTGTCCGACCTGCAGGACAGGCTTGATAGGGAATCGTTTTTCAGGGTGCATAAATCATATCTTGTCAATTTCCGGCACTTGAAAAGCATCAAGGAAAACGACATCCGGCTGTATCACTGTGAGGAAACAATCCCGATAAGCCGGACTTATAAAAAAGATGTGCTTTTGGCTTATACGAATTTTATTGAAAGGGATTTTTACATATGACGATATATACTTTTGCAAACATACTGACGGGGCTGATTGAAGCGGTCATGGTATTCCTGCTGTTCGGAACGTTCTGTGCCAAGCGGGAAAATATTCCCGTTTGGGTTTACTGGATAGGAATCATTCTTTTAACGACATTGATAAATCTGAGCAATACTGTATTTAACTACGGCATACTGAATGCGGTCGGAATGTCTGCGGCATTTTTTATAGTATCATTTTTGTATAAGGGAAATATCCCTGCAAAAATCATCATATCCGTTTTGGCATTTCTATTGATTTCTATTATAGAAATTATAGTTATGTTTATTATCGTATTGATTTTTAACATATCTGTCACTGAGGCCATTCATATTCCGTCTTACAAATTGCTGGGGATCATTGTTTCAAAAACGCTTGCCCTGTTGATAGTAAGTATTATACGGTTTAAATACAAAAATAAAAGTTTAATACTAAAACCAACCGATTGGCTGTTATTTCTGATAATATTTTCGACGTCGATTGTAGCCGTCTTTCTTATTTTCAGGTTATCGTTTAATATTGACAGTGAATTTATGTATAACCTTTCCGTGCTGTGTTCGTTAGGCTTGCTTCTTAGCACTTTCTTCGCTTTGTATCTGTACGAGCATCTGGCAAAGCAGGCGGAAACGATCAGGAATCAGGAGCAATACGAGCAGCAGCTGAAAATGCAGCTGAAACACCTGGACGAGATACTTGTTACGCAAAGGCAGATCAAAAAATTTAAGCACGACTTCAACAATTATACAATCGGCCTGCAATCGTACATAGATAGCAATGACCTTGCGGGCGCGGGCGAATATATCCGCAGTCTGAACGGAGCGCTTCGCTCCGAAGGAGAGATCCCGGAAACCGGGAATACCGCGCTTGACGCAATTTTGCATACCAAAATCGCTATTGCCAAAAGCAAAGGCATTGATGTAACTACAAAAATACAGATCCCCGAAAGGCTTGCAGTTGATCCGATAGACATCTGCATCATCTTCGGAAACAGCCTTGATAATGCAATCGAAGCCTGTGAAAGAGCGTCCGATAGCGATAAGAAAATCAGTATCACGATCCTGTGCAAAGACGAAGCGATCTTCTGCCGCATCGCAAACAGCGCACCGAAGCCTACAGGCAAACCAGCTCACACATCAAAAGCCGATAAGAAAAACCACGGGTTCGGACTTGAGAACATGAAAGCGTCCCTTGCCAAATACAGTGCCGTCCCGTCAATCGAACGCACAGAGAGCGAATTTATCTTAAAATTTGTCATTTTTACAAAAGACTGATTGGTTAAAAAGCCTGAAATTTCAGGCTTTTTTTGTTTCCCATGCAAGTTTTGCTGATTACCGTGTCGTTCACGAAGTCCGCCCGTTTTCGGGCGTTTTTTATGCTATAATAGCATTACAGGAAAGGGGCAAGGCGAATGAGAAGTATATCAGGCATGATCGCCGATACGTTGTGGAATCAGGGGATCATTCAAAAAGAAGATATTGATAAATGCCGGTATGGTCTGGACGTGTTTATATCGTCTGCGCTCGAAGTGGCAAGTATACTTGTAATAGCAGCTGTTATGAGGAACTTTCTTCAAACACTGTTGTTCTTCGCATCATTTATTCCGTTAAGGGTGTATGCGGGAGGATATCATGCCGATACAAAATTAAGGTGCTACTTTGTATCGCTTGCGGTCTACGCCGGCTTCACTATTGTTATGTATATACTGCCTGTAAAAGCATATTTAGCGGCCGCTTTATCAGCCACGGCTTTTACAATGACGATGATACTGTCCGCAGCCCCGGTAATACATAAAAACAAATCTGTAAATGATGCAGAGCGGAAATATTATCGAAAGTTCAACATCAGAATCTGTTTGGCTGAAACAGCAATGGTTTTGTTATCAGCGGCTGTTTTCCCCGAAAGCCGGTTCGCCGTTTCATTAGCGTTTGGACAGGCTGCTGTGGCATTCTCTATGATCGCCGCAGTCATAAAGGGTAAAATAGCTGAGAAGGAATAAGGGTAAATGTTTTCTTGTTGTTGGAGAGGAAGTGCAGAAAATGAACAAAATTCAGAACACAGCAAAGAAACTTGTCGTCAAGTATGGCGCGGTCATTGCCTCATGCGCATTTGCATTCGTAGCAATATCCGCAAACACTTCTTGTTGCTTCCCGTACTATGAACCGGAAGAGCCGGAAGGGCTTGACAGTTTCAAAAAATTTAATAAACGATAACGGTGTAAATGCCGTTTGCATAGGGATGTATCCCTATGCAGATATGCATGCATATCTGCATAACTAAATAGTGCTTATAATATTTGTATTATAAAAGCGGAAAGGATGATTTACATGAAAAAATTCAAAAAGACTGTTGCACTGTGTCTTGTTACTGTAGCATCAATAGGATCTCTCTGTCTTCCAGCAAGCGCGGCAGATAATCCTGACTACTTACACGATGGCGTTGAGTATTATTCCGGGCAGATGACAAAAGGGAATGGAATTCCAAATTCTAATTCAGTGGTGCTTCTTCCTTATGATACAGGAAGTTTTACGTATGACTTTTCTAACTATTCAAAACAGTATTCCGATTTTGTTATTTCGCCTCAAACAACAACTACTGGTATAAGAATGTTTTTTGAAGCAACTTCAAACTCGCATAATTTAACGATGAAAGTAATTAGAAAAGATACCGGTAATGTTGTATACAATGACACCATTACAGTTCTTAAAGGTTTTGAACAAGAATTTTGGCTTCCATTCACGTATTTAGAAAAAGGAAGAGGATACTATATAGAGCTTTCAAATCCTACCATAAACGGAGCTGCTGGAAAATTCACAATTACTGATTAAAGGAAAGGATGATTTTGATGAAAAAGACAATATCTTTATTATTAATGGTTGCATTGACCATAACTTCTATGATATGTGTACAGGCTTCTGATTTTAATGCAAAATTTTTGAACGTCAATGAGGTTGAGCAATACAATTTTTCTGATGATGTAACAGAAATGATTAAAAGTAAAATTGAGAACGGAGAAAAAGTGTACTATGGAGAAGGAACTACTAATCCAAGTTACTTGGACGAAAATGTAAATTCAAGAGCTATTCCGACTGAAGTAGTTAATCTTCCCGCGAGTGGAGCTGTTTTTGATTATAATATGGAATATGGAAATGTTTATTATTCTCCATTTTTATTTAGGGCGACATCTTCCTGTACAATGAGAATTCACAGAACATGCACAATCAACAATGAACCGTGTAATATCAATCTTCAAATTATTGATAAAACAACGGACAGGGTTATTTTTGACAATGATCTCCATGTTAGCGTAGAGGGATATACATTGTCAGTTCCATTAACAGCAACACACCAGTATTATCTCATTACAACTCCTCTTGATGCGGGAGAATCTCATGTAAGTCTTTATGTATACGGCCAGTAATTGAATATATAACCAGAGGGGAAAATCACCCCTCTGGTTATATACATCATAAAAATAAGCGTTTACCATAACCGCAAGCATCCCTTACAGTATAGCACAACCAAAAGGGTTTTAATAACTACTACTCTATTATACAAGGAAGGTGTTTTTGATGAAAGGTAAAAGATTTATATTTATAATTTGCATTATATTAATCTGTACAGTTCAAATTCCAACTTGCTTTGCGACAGACACAGCTTATGATTTCTCGCAAGAACTCAGCGAAGAAGAAAAAAACATGGCAGTAACCAGAGGTGTATTTTCAAGCTATTTGGCCTCGCTTTTGTCTGAAAAAGGAGTCAGCGTCCATGATGGAAATGAAGAGCATTTTTGTGATGTAACGGCAGAACATCCCAATTATGATGATATTATGTACCTCAAAAAACTATCTATTATTAGCGGGGTCGGCAACGGAGAATTCAGGCCGGACGATAATATCACCTACCAAGACGCTGCGACCATGATATGCAGAGTTTTTTTGACGGATTCGGACATCATTGCCAAGTATGGCGTATATCCAACTGGATATGTAACATACGCACTTAACATGGGGCTTCTTCAGGATGTATGGGCAGTTGTTACAAATAATATTACAATGGGCGATTTATATATCATTTTGAATAATCTTGATAACACAATCGTTACATACGATTTAATGGAGAAACTCGGATGTGATGCATACAACGGAGAAGTATATATTGATTATTATCCAAAAAGCTGGCAAGGATTTGAAGAAGAACCGATCGCAACAACAAATGGTTATTTTAGAATTTTACCTGCTAAGCTTTTATATTCATACGACCGGGAAAATTGGAACGTTTTATATGAGGATGTGGAAGGCGAAAGGGTTTATCAGAACCTGCCGGAAGGAATAGACATAGACGGCGCAAGGTATGCTTGGGAATATAGTTGTTTTGTAAATGCGCCTTACGATAAGAACAAAGAATATTATTCCTATGACAATATTAATTGGTTCAAGGGAAGTCCACCGCAAAAAGAGACTTCGGTTTTGGAATTGGAAAAAACCGATTTTGTGATGGGCATAGAAAAAAAATCCATTATTTTTGATGAAGAAAGCGGATTGTACTTTTCGTGGCAGCCATATTATGACCAGCCTTTCTATTCAAACAGATATGAAACGACCTTACAAGATGTGAGGTGTAATAGGATATGGGCATCTACTGATGCTGTAAAATGGATTGGGATTGGTATTCCGGAAGATATGCTTTTTTTCACAGGAGCGGGAATCAATGACAGTGCCGAAGCACTGATCATTGATGGCGCAGTTGAGTTTACAGATGAGGAAAAAGCCTTTTTAGATAATGAAGAAAAAATAGCATCTGAACAAGGGCTTGGATATGATAAGCCTTGGTATAAGCCGGAAAAATATATTCTGCGGTTTTCTGAAATCAAAAAAATACTTGAGTAATTATTATTTTATAGACATTATTCTTCTGAAACGATAGCATATACGGCAAAGAAGAACATTCAATATACTGAGATAGAAATGTTCTTGCTGACTGCTAATTTAAAAAATATAGATTGTAGCTTTTATGGCAAGAACCCTGTTTCTAATCTCTGGCAATATGTGCGGAAGTCGTGTCCGGCTGGGACGGGCACTGCAGAAACCTCCGATCACGCAGGAGGAATTGGCGCAGCGTATTCAATTTATGGGATACGAAAATATGACGAAACGGATCATTTCACAGATTGAGAGAAATCAGCGTCATGTATGTGATCTGGAACTCATGCTTTTATCCAAGGCTTTAAATGTGAGTATGGAGTGGTTGTGCGGAGAAGGGGCTGACTTGCAATCTTGAATAAGCGAAAGAGCGGTGTTTGGCCGCTCTTTTCGTTTTATTGATGGGTTTTCCCAGACCTGTAAACCAGCAAAAGTATGCCGCATATCAATATAGCGCATTGCGCCAAAACAACGGATACAGGCAAAGAGAAAGCAGGATCCAGTATTCCAAGCGTCAGAGGATACTCGCTAAAAAAGCTTCCGTTCCATAGTCTTAGCGCCTCTGGCAGAGGAAGCGCCATACACGCAAACGGGACAGCCATCCAGACATATATCAGCCACGGCCTGATTCTTCCCAGCAGCCAGCCGCTGCCCAAAGCAAATACAAGCGGAGGAAGTAGTGTGACCAAAGCGGGTATAAGCAGTCCTCCCCAAGCATACCATCCAAAATATCTGCCGTAAAATACGGCGGCTTCTACAAGGCAGGCGAGCGTCAGCAGCACGGCTCCCGTAAGAGCGGCGCCGCAGCGTGCCAGCGCGTACCGGCGGGGGCTTGTCTGCGTTGCGTCGGTAAGAACAGCCGTACGGCGCGCCTTCGCAGAAGTGAAGAAGGTTAGGAAAAACAATGCCCCAATCCAGAGTAGCGGCAGCATCCGGCTCAGGTAATCCCCAAAGCTCCATGCCGAGAAAGGCGCGGTATGGGATACGCCTAAAATGGTCGCGTTACTCAGCACCTGCCAGCCATAAAACAGCAGTACGAATAAAATCCCGAAGAAAAACTTATTTAAAATCAGTCTTTTGCACTCATATAGAAATATCTTAATCAAGGTTTAAGTCCTCCTCTCCCAGCCCGCAGGCGTCCAAAAAGTTTTGATAGGTCAGATATGGGTTATACGGGTCAAGCTCACGGTTGAACAGTTCATGGAGTATCCTGTCCATCGCTTCCTCGCCCCCCACAAGCTGCTCTGCCTTTAATATTTTCAGTGGCATCTCGCAGTATTGGCGCACATGGGTAAGGCTACCCAAAACCTCCAGCCGTTTCTCCTCCGGCAATTTTTCCAGATATGCGGGGCTTCGGACATAGAAATTCAAATAGTAGTCGTCCACTTCCTTCTGCCATTGGTCTATATAATATTGCTTGGCGTAGTCTTCACCGTACAGCTCTTTGACAATGCGGTAGGTCGTGTAGACAGTCAGCCCCTCCGCCGACCAGGGATCCGTCTCATTTGTGCTGTCAAACATATTGGCAAGCCCCCACCACTGGTGAACAAGCTCGTGGATCATGACTTCGCCAGAACCGGCTCCTTTTCCGGTGTCTCCTAAATTCGCAGCGGTAAAATCTGCCTCGTCCAGCAAGCTTGCACCGTCCGCGGCATATCCGCCTCCGGCTACCCTGCTCTGGATGAGCTTGAGCCTGTCTCCCATACCAAACGAAAGCGGTCCATAGTGTTCGGTACAGTAATTAACGACTGCACGGACAGCATCTACAGCCCCGGCGGATTCCATCACCGGCCGGTGCTTGCGTCCGTAGTAGAATTCGATAGTAATGCCGCCTGCTTCGATCTCCTCGCATATGTAGTCTCCGGCGTATAAAATCCCGCCCGTGCCGTTGTCCTCATAGCGCCATGTGGCGGTGCCGTCCTCATGTTCCGTCACAAGCTCCGCTTCGCTTGCACAGAAGGGGATCACGGTCATTCCATTGGGCAGGGTGATCTCTATCGTGGCAGGATACATCCCTTCATCGGGCATTACATTCATAAGCCGCGGCGCAAGCGCCGCATTTTCAAGGCAGATATATTCATCACTGATCTCTGCGCTGCCCTGCATCTCAGACATATTGCGGCTTTCCTGCGGGAAACCGCCGTATTCCACTACAAGCTCTGCTTCCGAAACTGCGGGGATTTCGGCCTCCAGCATGGCTTCGTTAAACTCCTGATAATCCCCGACGGAAAAGGGTACGTCCTCTCCGTTCGCTTTTACCGAAGAAACGGTATAACCCGGGGTGATGCCAAAGGCCGCCGTTTGCGCCTGCCCGGAAGAATTTAGAAATCTATAAGTCGCTCTGCCTGTTACCGTGCCTGCGGCGGTATCCGGATAAACTTCCGCGCTTCGGCCGGTGCAGACAACGCCTTCGAGATATGGTATCTCCAAAAATGTCATGGCAGCTTCATCCGGGTTGCTGTGATCCACGATTGGCTGGGCGGCATAGGCAGCGCCCGAGCAAGCAATCAGGAATACAGCGATAACAGGGCGGTATACCCGACGGCTGCTGCGGAGCAGGGATCCAAAAAGCCCCTTCCCGTGCTGACGGATACAGCACCAGGACAATCCCCACACGCCGCTAAGCGCCGCAAGCCACGTCAGGCGCATATACAGGACGGAGCGGAAAATACGGTAGTTGGTAAAATCGTCCGACAGTGCCCATACGCAGGGGTTGAGCCAGCACAGCTGCCAGTTGTCCGCCCATATCGTTAGGCTCAGAGCCGCAAAAGCTGCGAACAAAACGATAGACAAATCGGCTCTCTGCGTAAACTGGTAGCAAGCGGCAGACGCCAGAATCGAGCAAGGCAGGGCAAGCCCCATAAAAAGCAGATAGGCAAGACAGTAATTTGTCATGTCCAATACAGCGCCGGCCTGCGCAAAGGTGATGGGGAGCCACACCAGCATGGTAAGAAGCAGTCCAAGCAACGCCGTAACGATCAGCGCCAGCATCCGTATCAGGGCGCTGCGCATTGGCGAAACTATGGCATTCATCAAAATATCCACGCGGCTGCGGCCGGAGCGGTCCAGCTCATAGACGGTAAGCAGACCGAACAGGATACTGCTCACCACACCGCCGGCAATCGCCGGATTGGCAAGGTACATGGACAGCATGGTTTCGGCAGTGGCGCTCTTATAGAGCGTCAGTCCTGCCACAGGCGAGATAACTGCCAGAAGAAGAACAAGCCACGTCAGGCAGCTTTGCAGCAGCCGTCCCAATTCAAGTGAAAAATCCTTCAGCGTTTTCATTGGCGCACCTCCTTAGAGATCAGGTAAAGATACGCATCCTCCAATGTTGGTTCGTCCGGCGTGACATAGCCGGGCAGCGTATCTGCAACCACCCGGCAGCGGACACCGCTACCCGTATTAACCCGCGCCGTAATATGCAGCCCACGTTCCTGCGCAATATTCTGCTCCAAAAACATGCCGACATGTCCCGCAGCAGACCGGATCAACTGCTCCGGCGTACCGGCAAACAATATCCTGCCGTGATTGATTACAATAAGTTGGTTGCATACCGACTGCACGTCCTCTATGATATGGGTAGACAACAGCACCAGACGGTTTTGCGCCGTTTGAGAAAACAGATTCCGGAAATGGATCCGTTCTTCGGGGTCCAGACCCACCGTAGGTTCGTCAAAAATCAGGAACGGCGGGTCGCCAAGCAGAGCCTGTGCAATGCCGACGCGCTGACGCTGTCCCCCGGATAGTGCGCGGATACGCGTCCTTTTCTTTTCTTCAAGGTTAACCGCTTTTATCACCTCGCAAACGGCAGCTTTTGGATTGCGAAGCCCCTTTAGGGCCGCCATGTAGTCCAAAAACTGTGTCACAGTGAGCTCGTCGAAGAGTCCAAAATCCTGCGGCAGATAACCGAGCCGGGATTTTAATGCACGTTCTGATTTGGCAAGAGAGCGGCCGTCCACCTGAATCGTGCCGGAGGTGGGCAACAGCGCCGTCACCAGCAGCTTCATCAAGGTGGATTTCCCGGCGCCGTTCGGCCCCAGCAGCCCGATCAGGCTTGGCGCGCGCAGGTCAAGCGTGAGGTCTTTTAGAGCCTGTTTCCCGTTTGGGTATGTCATGCTGACATTTTGAATGTTGATTTCCATTGTATCTGGTTCCTTTCTGTTTGAGATGATACAGAAAGGATACCAGCTCAATATGGAGTGGATTTGAAGATATTATGTGTTTTGTGTGGAGATTTTTCTGAAAAATAAATATCCCCCCGTATAACGGGGGGTATTTCATTTTCGGGCATAGCCCTAC
>CBCTZG010000028.1:0-34413 GCA_965151315.1 uncultured Clostridia bacterium | reverse complement strand
TAACAAGTTTTTTATGTGATTTTCTTTAAAAATAATCACAAATATATTATACGAGGTGGTGATTAGAGAAGCGACCTGGGAGAAAATGATGGAAAATGCCAGCTGCCGAAACATAATGACCATGATTCCGTCAATAAACAGAATCGGTACATATACGATACAGGTAGTCAAAACAGACGCCACAACAGCGCCCACGACCTCTTTAGAACCCACGATAGCGGCGACACTAGCCTTTTCGCCAAATGATTTTCTACGCCGGTAGATGTTTTCCAAAACAACGACGGCGTTGTCCACAAGCATACCGACGCCCAGCGCCAGGCCGCCCAGGGAAACTACATTCAGGGTCATGCCGGCAAAATACATCCCGATAAAGGTGGTAAACACGGATACCGGCATGGTGATGCCAATGATCAGGGAGGAGCGCATGCTCCCTAAGAACAGGAACAGGACGAGAACCGCAAAAATCGCGCCCAGTACCGCGCTTTCCGCCACGGAGCTGATGGCGTTTTGGATATAGCTGGCCTGCTCAAATGTCATTTTATATTGAATATTAGGGTTTGCCGATTTCAGCTGCTCCAGTGTCTTGACAACCGCATTGACTACATCCACCGTATTGGAGCCGGACTGCTTCTGAATGCTGATGGACAAAGAATCGCTGCCGTCCAGCCGGGCATAGCTGGAAAGATCGCTGTATGTATCGTTTACCGCGGCCACGTCCCGCAGATAGATCAACTCGCCGGTCTGGGTACGGATGGGAACTTCTTCCAAATCCTTTAAGTCGTCAAATTTACCGATGCTCCGGACGGAGGATTCCCGGCCGGAGGCCGTCACAGTACCGCCGGGCAGGTTTGTGTTCTCGGAGGCAATCGCGCTGACTAACTGCTCTAAGCTAATATTGTAGCCAAACAGCTTATTTGTATCCACATCCACATGGATCTCCCGGTCGCTGCCGCCGTCTACGCTGACGCTGGCCACACCGTCGATGGCCTCCAGCCGTTTGGTCACATTATTCTCCACATATTCCTTCGCCGCAGTAAGGTCAGAGCCCTCCAGCGAAAAGCTGAGCATGGCCACCGGCATCATGCTGGGGTCGAATTTAACAGTCATGGGATCGTCGCAGCCCTCGGGAAGCATACTCTTGATCAGATTGATCCGGTCCTTGACATCCAGGGAAGCCTGGTCAATATCGGTGCTGTTGTTAAACTCCACCATGACGACGGAACTGCCCTCGCTGGACATGGAACTGGTGTTTTTTGCGCCGCTGACCGCGCTCACCGCGTTTTCGATGGGGATCGTCACCAAATTTTCGATTTCCACCGGCGCCACACCGGAATACTGGGTAATGATCCCCAGCATTTGCAAAGACATATCCGGCATCATGTCCATGGACAGCCGGGTCATGGAAAACGTGCCCATGACAAAGAAGATCAGCACCGCCATGGTTACGGCCACGGGCCGTTTTACAGATGTTTCATATAGCTTCATTCCGAACCGCCTTTCATTCCGCCACGACCTTTACGGCGCACTGGTCTTCCTTCAAGAAATCCTTGCCCTTCTGTACGATCTGCTGTCCGGCGGAAAGACCGGACAGGATTTCCGTATGCTGTTCGTCTGTACTGCCAGTGACAACCTGGGTCTTGACAGCGGTTTCTCCGTCAACCACATAGACATAGGCTTCGTTATCCTGATTTAGAACTGTGTCGGTGGGCACAGCCAGCACATCGTCAATCCGTTGTGTAACGATCTCCACATCTGCGAACATACCGCCCTTTAAAGCGCCGTCTGGATTGGGGACGTTGATTTTCACAGAAAACAGGCCGCTGGTATTATCCTTGGACGGTGAAACGGACGCTACACTGCCGGACATTCCTTCAATATTGGCGGAGGGAACCTGGATGATGGCTTCCGCGCCGGGCTGGATCTTGCTCACAGACGCTTCGGTCACATGCAGTACAATATCCATGCTGTTGGAGTCGATCAGGGTCACCGCGGAGGAGCCGGCCTGGATATTCTGTCCGGCTACGGCGGCGCACTGCGTTACATAGCCGGAAACCGGCGCTTTGACGGTAGCGTTATCCAAGGTGTTTTTGGCGATATCCAGTGCCGCCTTGGCCGACTTGACGCTGGCCTCCGCCGTTGCCTGGCGCTCTGGGTTCAATACGTTTACCGTCAGGTCGTAGTTTTCCTTCGCTGACTTTAAATTAGCCTGGGCGTTGGTCAGCCGGGTCTGGGCGGCGTCGTAGGAAGCCGCCGCGTTGACTGTTGTGGTGCGCAGGCTTTCCTCCGCCTGCAGGACGGCGGAATCAGCAGCCTCCAGATTCGCCTTCGCGCTGCTTTCCTGGGCTGTCAGATTGGCCTGGGCATTTTCATAGGCGATCCGGGCGGTATCCAAATCCATTTGGCTGGCCGCCCCCAGATCAAACAGGCGCTGGGTCCGGTCATAAGCGTCCTTGGCGTTTTCCAGCGCGTTCCGAACGCTGATTAGGGAAACATCCTGCTCATAAAGGCTGTACGCCCGGTCCCGGGCGGACTTGGCTTCGTCCAGCGCGTTCTGCGCCAAAATGACATTGGAATTATTTTCGTAAAGCTCTTTTTCCCGGTTGTAATTCAAAAGAGCGCTGTCATACTCCGACTGGGCGGCGGTCAAGCTTTGCTGCACCTGGCTGACCGATTGCTTCTGCGTACCACCTACCGTGCTGGCATAGCTGGCCTGGGCGCTGTTGTAAGAGGCCATGGCCTGGTTATACTGCAGGCGGTAGTCTGTGTCCTCAATGGAAAACAGGGTTTCTCCGGCCCGAACATACTGGCCCACCTGGGCATGCAGTGTTTTTACTTTGCCGGAAACCTTCGGGGATACGATCACCTCCTGGCTAGGGGTAACCTCGCCAGTGTTCACGATTTTATTGACAATACTCTGGTTTTCTGCTGTTGTTACAGTTACGTTGGTGATTTTCGTGTCTTCCGTCTGGGAAGTTTCCTGGGATTTGTTCCCGCATCCGGCGCAGGAAATCAGAACGATCCCAGCCAGGGCACAACTGATCAGTCTTGTTTTCATAGAGTGTTCCTCCTCCAATGCTGCAAAAATTTCAGTGAATTGAACCGTCGTCCTCGTAGGTGTACATGGAGCGGTATTGCAGGGCGGCGGTTAAATATGTAAGCTCTAAATCCTTCAGCTGATTCTGCGCGCTGAAATATTGCTGTTGGCTGTCGATCAAATCGTTGGCTGTGATCATGCCCATTTCATACTGGAGCTGGGCAGCCTCGGTGCTCCGTTGGAGCAGCGCGATGTTTTCCTGGGCATACTGTATGGATTCCTTGCTTGTCTGCAAATTGTGGAAAGCGGAGCGGATGCCCATTTCCAGGTCGTTTGTGTTTTTCAGGAAATCCGCCTGGGCCGTTTCATAAGTGGATTTTTCCACATTATAGCCTGGCTGGATCGGGAAATACCAGCCCTGCGCGTGTTCCCAGCGTTCCTCAGCCAGACGGAGGCTGTCCTGCAGATTTAAATAGTTGACATGCCCCTTCGAGGCGAGTACAGCTTGATCTGCATCTTTTACGGTAATGGACGGGGAGGTAAAGGCCCCCTGCAATGTAAGTGGATTTTCCCGGGGATAGTTGATTGTAAATTTGACCTGCAGCTCTGCAAGCTCTACGGCCCGTTCCGCCTGATTCAGTTTGTTCTGCGCGTCCTGCGCGGACAGCTCAAAGGCCGCGTAGTCTAATTCAGATATGGCGCCGCTGTCCTTTTTCGCTTTTGCGTACTCCAGCTTTTCTTGGGCGCTTTTTAAATTGGTACGGGCGATTTCTACTTTATCCTTTGCATTCAGATATGTATAAAAATCATTCTGCACCTGGATTGTAAGCGTATTCTGGGCAGTCAGCAGGTTCCGCTGGGCCACGGCAAGCTGTGTTTCTGCTGCCGAAACATAATACCCTGTCAGCATCAGACCGTCGTCAAAAGACGCGGCTGATGAATCCATCTGTTTCCGTGAATCCATAGAAAATTTTGCCTGCGTCCGGGAGTAGCGGGCGTTTTCAATAGCGGAATTGGCGCTGGCAATCGTCAGGGAATGCTCCAGCGCGTAGGCAACGGCGTCGTCTACGGTCATGACGGCAGGCGTATTATCTGGAGAAACCGGCTCCTGCTCCTGCGCCCAAGCTGGTATGCCGGCAATGAGCAAAGCGCCGGCCAAACAAGATGCAATGATTGTTTTTGGAATCATAATGAAACCTCCTTGACATATGAATCGGATATGTTTTCTGTATTTTGCAGCTGCTCTAAAATAAGAAGCATATTATTTTTGATTTTACAAACATGGGACCAAAAAAGCGTTCGTTCTTCCGGGGTGAATCCATTAAAAAATGCGCTGTTCAGCTTTGTAAGCTGCTTTAAAAACCGGTTGCAAAGCGCTGCGCCGGAGTCGGTCAGAAAAATATGCTTTACCCGCTTGTCGTTTTCGTCCGTTCTGCGGCAAACCAGCCCCTCTCGTTCCAGTGTGTCCAGCATACTGGTAATGGAGGACGGACGCACGCACAGCTTTTGGGCCAGCTCCTTCTGCGTAAGGCCGTTATTGTCCATGCCGATATGGACCAGCATCCCGCCATGGTGGGAATTAAGCCCGCATTGGGCCAGAATCGCGTGGGTAATTTTAGCCAATGACGTCAACATTTCAAAAACCTGTGAACATTGGCTGACTGCTTCTGCTTTGGCAGAGATCATCATGCTGCGCTCCCTTTTCTATATTTTAATTAGAAGTCTAACAATTAGAATTCTAACTAATTTCCAGTATGAGTATTGTACCTGATTTTCGGCATAAAATCAAGTACTATTCTGCAAGGAAGTTTTGGAAAATTCAACAGGTTTTTATGCACTTTGCAAAAAAAATTTCAGGATCAAATAAAGTTGGAATACGGCATAAAAAAGGGGGAGTGCGAAAAAACAAAAAACAACGGGAAAACTGGGATTTTCCCGTTGTTTGCAATTTTATCGGTGGACTTTTGTTTTGGGTTTGGGGATCCGCCGGGCCCGGCGTTCATCCAGTTCTTGTTCCCGCTTCAGATTTTCAAAAGCAATGGCCATCATCAGCTTGATCCGGTTTAACTGGTTGACCTCGCTGGCGCCAGGATCATAGTCTACCGCCACAATATTGGCCTGGGGATACCGCCGGCGCAGCTCCTTGATCATTCCCTTGCCGGTCACATGGTTGGGCAGGCAGGCAAAGGGCTGTACGCACACGATATTGGCAACCCCATGCTCAATGAGTTCCACCATTTCGCCGGTCAGGAACCAGCCTTCACCGGTACAGTGGCCCAGCTGCAGAATCCGGCCGGCCCCTTCCGCGATTTTCGCGATATGGGTGGGCGCGGATTTGGCGAATTTGGGATTTGCCGCCAAGGCCCGCTTCATATGCCGGCGATACTGCTCTAACAGGCTGATGCCCAGATTAGAAAGGGCTGCGGAAGAGGCCTTTGCCCCCAAATGATCCCGCTTGAAATTGGTGTTATAGAAGCAGTACATCATAAAGTCTAAAAGGCCGGGCATAACGGCCTCGCCGCCCTCCGCTTCGATAACGTCGGTGACGTAGTTGTTAGCGCCTGGGTGGAATTTGACCAAAATCTCACCAACAACACCTACCTTTGGCTTCCGGAGCCCGGCATCGATGGGGATGGCGTCAAAATCCGCGACAATTTGCTCGACAACCTGCTTGTTGTGCAGGTTTTTGCTGTTTCTCCGGACAATATCTGTATACAGTCGGCTGATCCAATCCCGGTACACCCGGTCGGTCCTGCCCTTATCTAGCTCATAGGGGCGGATAGCCAGCTTACAGGTCATCAAAAGGTCACCCCAAACGCAGGCCTTCACCAGGCTGTTTACAAGCCCCGGCGTAATGGTAAAGCCAGGGTTCCCCTCCAGGCCGGACAGGTTCAGGCTGATCACCGGTACGTGGCCGTAGCCTGCTTCCTTCAGCGCCTTGCGCAGGAACGCAATATAATTGGTAGCCCGGCAGCCGCCGCCGGTCTGGGTAATCATGACCGAGGTGTTGTCCGGGTCGCATTTCCCGGAGATAAAGGCGTTGACCAGCTGGCCGGTAACCAGGATAGACGGGTAGCAGGCGTCGTTATTGACGCTTTTTAAGCCGGCCTCCACATCTGCCGGTGTGGCCTCGTCCAGCAGGACTACATTATAGCCATTGGCGTTGAATACAGCTTCAAACAGCTTGAAATGCACCGGGCTCATCTGCGGGAAGATAATGGTGTGCCGCTTTCTATCCGCTTTTGTAAAGGGGACGCGCTCTAAGGTATACGGATGCAGCGCCTTGGGGATGAAATGGCTGGCGTCCCGTTCGGTAACCGCGGCCTTTAGGGAGCGCACCCGGATCTTTGCCGTACCCAGATTGGAAACCTCGTCGATTTTCAGGGTGGTATAGATCCGCTGATGGGACTGGAGGATTTCCTGCACCTGGTCTGTGGTTACGGCGTCCAGGCCGCAGCCAAAGGAATTGAGCTGGATCAGCTCGATCCGGTTATTTTTGATCACCTCGGCTGCCGCTTCGTACAGCCGGGTGTGGTATGCCCACTGGTCCACCACCCGGATGTCCCGCTGGAGATGGCCTAAATGGGCGACACTGTCCTCGGTAAGAACCGCGAAGCCCAGGGAAGTGATCATGTCCGGAATGCCGTGGTTGATTTCCGGATCAATATGATACGGCCGTCCGGCCAAGACAATGCCCCGCTGATCGTGCTCTTCCAGCCATAGCAAGGTTTCCTCCCCTTTTTTGCGGATATCCGCCTTAAAATCGGCAAGGGCCTGGAAAGCTTTCTGGGTTGCCGCCTTGACCTCTGCTGGGGATATCCCCATGGGCTTTAGGGTATCGGCCATCTGCCGGATAAAGCTGGGCCGGTCCGCCAGGTTGATAAAGGGGTACAAAAACTGGATGCCCGGCTGGCGCACTGCGTCCATATTGTTATAAATCACTTCGGGGTACGAGGTGACAATGGGGCAGTTATAGTGGTTTCCTGCGTCCGCAAATTCGATTTGCTCATAGGGGATGCAGGGGTAGAAAATCCGTTTTACACCGGCGTCCAGCAGGCTTTGGATATGGCCGTGGACGATTTTTGCCGGATAGCAGGCCGACTCGGAAGGGATTGACTCGATTCCACGCTCATACACAGCATGGGTACTCCTGGGGGAGAGCTTTACCGAGAAGCCTAGCTCCGTAAAAAACGTAAACCACAGCGGGTAGTTTTCATATAGATTCAGTACCCGCGGGATCCCGATCTCGCCCCGGGGCGCGTTTTCCGGCGTTAAGGGCGTATACTGGAAAGTACGCGTATATTTGTACGTGTATAGGTTGGGCAGATCGTTGTCTTTTTTTGCCTGTCCGGCGCCCCGTTCGCACCGGTTGCCGGAGATAAATTTCCTGCCGTCGGCAAAGGTGGTAATCGTCAGCTGGCAATGGTTGGAACAGAGCTTGCACCGGGTCAGGGTATTTTTGAACTGAAAACCATCCAGCTCGTCCATCCGGAGGATATCTGCCGGCTGGCCGGTATACCGTTCCCGGGCGATCAGGGCGGAGCCAAAGGCCCCCATAATGCCGGCAATATCCGGCCGGGTTACGTTCCGGCCGATTAAAAGCTCAAAGGCCCGCAGGATGGCGTTATTATTGAAGGTGCCGCCTTGCACCACAATGTTTTCCCCCATCAGGGCGGGATCCCGCAGCTTGATGACTTTATACAGGGCGTTGCGGACAACCGAGTAGGAAAGGCCGGCGCTGATATCGCCTACGGTGGCGCCTTCCTTCTGGGCCTGCTTTACCCGGGAATTCATGAACACCGTGCAGCGGGTTCCTAAATCCACTGGATTTTTAGCCGTCAGGGCTTCTTTAGAGAAGGTGACGGTGTCCTGGCCTAGGGATTCGGCAAAGGTCTGGATAAAGGAGCCGCAGCCGGAGGAGCAGGCTTCATTAAGCATAATGCTGTCAATGACGCCGTCCTTAATTTTCATGCATTTCATGTCCTGGCCGCCGATATCAATAATAAAGTCCACGTTGGGCCGGAAAAACGCAGCGGCCTTATAATGGGCGATGGTTTCAATTTCACTCTCCGGGATCCGGAAGGCGGTTTTTAAAAGCATTTCGCCATAACCGGTTACGCTGGCGTTGGCAATCACCGCCGCGGGCGGCAGTTTTTTGTAAATGTCCCGGAGAATGTCAATTCCCCGGTCAATGGGACTGCCCTCATTCTTGGCGTAATAGGTGTAAAGGATTTTCCCATCCTCGTCGATCAAGGCTGCCTTGATCGTTGTGGAGCCTACGTCCAGCCCTAAAAACACATTGCCCTTTGCCTGGGAAAGCTCCCCCCGCTGGGCGGCGTCCCGGTCGTGGCGGGCAAAGAATTCCGCTTCCTCGGCCTTGGTTTCAAATAAAGGCCGCATCCGGGTAATTTCCGCCTCGACCTGGGGCGCGTGGTCTAAATTATATTGCAGCGCACTGATGGTCGCCGCGCTGCCGTCATGCATCAGGGCGGCGCCCATGGCCACAAACAGCTGGGCGTTTTCCGGCAGGGTAAAGGACTTTGCCCGATCCTTTAGGGTTTCCTCAAACTGCCTGCGGAGCTGGGACAAAAAGTGCAGCGGGCCGCCCAAAAACACGACGTTCCCGGAAATGCGCCGGCCCTGGGCCAGGCCGCTGATGGTCTGGGTGACCACCGCCTGGAAGATGGAAGCCGCGATATCCTCCTTGGCCGCCCCCTCATTTAAGAGCGGCTGTACGTCGGACTTAGCGAATACGCCGCACCGGGCGGCAATGGTATAAATGGTCTTATGCTTCTCGGCCATAGCGTTCAGGCCGGCGGCGTCTGTTTGTAACAGGATCGCCATCTGGTCGATAAAGGAGCCTGTGCCGCCTGCACAGGTACCGTTCATCCGCTGCTCCAGGCCGTTGGTCAGGAACAGGATTTTGGCATCCTCGCCGCCCAGCTCGATCACCACGTCCGTATCCTCTAAAAAGGTGCTGACCGCCGATTTTGTGGCAATCACCTCCTGGACAAAGGGGAGCTTAAGCATTTTTGAAAGCAAAAGCCCGCCGGAACCGGTGATCACCGTGGTGAAGGGCTGATCGCCTACGGTTTCCTGCACCTGCTGGAATAAAGTTTTTACAGTAGATTGTATATCGGAATAATGCCGCATGTATTCGGCAAAAATAATTTGATTTTGATCGTCCAGCACAACCACTTTTACCGTGGTGGAGCCGACATCAATCCCCATATGTAATGAAACGTCCATGATTGTTCCCCCGTTTCTTGAAATTTATCCTATTATCCTATAGTATTATATTATATCGGGTTTTATGAATATCGTCAAGGACAAAATCTGCTGAAAATGAGATATTATGTAAACTTTTCGTTAAAAGTGTCGAATTTGTCCGAAAAAAAACAGACGGAGAAAATTCCCGTCTGTAAGCTAGTTACATTTCCCGCCGGCCCTCTAAGGCCTTGATCAGGGTGATCTCATCAGCGTATTCTAGATCCCCGCCTACCGGGATCCCGTGGGCAATGCGGGTGACCCGGACGCCCATGGGCTGGAGCAGCTTGGAAATGTAGACTGCCGTGGCCGTCCCGCTGACCGTTGGATTGGTGGCCATGATGACCTCCTGTACGGAGCCGTCCAGCCGGAGCAGCAGTTCCTTGATTTTCAGATCCTCTGGGGTTATGCCGTCCATGGGGGAAAGGGCGCCGTGGAGCACATGGTAAAGGCCGTGGTATTCCTTGGTTTTCTCAATAGCCATAACATCTTTGGGATTCTCTACCACGCAGATTATACTCCGGTCCCGTTTTTCCGATGCGCAGATACCGCAGGGGGCACTGTCAGTCAGGTTTTGGCAAATCGGGCAGAATACAATCCTGCGTTTGGCCTCGCTGATGCTGTCGGCCATGGACTGGGCATCTTCCGCCGACATGGAGTCCAGGATGTAAAAAGCGATCCGTTCAGCGCTCTTTCGGCCGATACCCGGCAGCTGCTCAAATTTTTCGATTAAAATTTCAATCGGCGCGGCATGCATAGCGGCCTCCCATTAAAACAGGCCGGGGATATTGATGCCGCCGGTAACCTCGCTCATGCCCTCCGTCATCATATCGTCCGCTTTTTTGATCGCGTCATTGATGGCGACCATCACAAGATCCTCTAAGGTTTCTACATCCTCCGGATCTACAGCCTCGGGCTTAATTTTGATGGATACAATTTCCTTTTTCCCGTTGGCAACAACCTCGATTACGCCGCCGCCCGCAGAGGCCTCTACGGTTTTATCCTCCAGCTCGCTCTGCACACGCTCCATTTCTTCCTGCATCTTCTGGGCCTGCTTGAGCACACTGTTCATATTTTTATTTGTGTTCATACCTGCGCCGTGAAATCCTTTGTATTTTCCCATTGTTTTTTCTCCTTTTCTTATTGGTTTTCTTCGTTAATTTCGTTTTCTTCTAAAAATTCTTCTTCGCCGTCGTCCTCGCCTTCATCCAAGGCAGCTTGCTGAAAGTGATCGTCCTCAGTCCGGTAGTCCACAAATTCACTCTCGTCCGTGTATTCGATGATCTCTGGGAAATCACTGCCCAGCCGCTCCAGCGGATCTGCTGCGGGCTGGGGCGATACCGAGGCCGCAGCTTGCCGCGGCGTCTGGACTGCCGGCGCTATGTTCCAGAAATCAATAATGTGATCCTCTACATCCGCCTCAAATACGGCTTTGACACGAAAATCTGTACCAGTATTTTTCTGGAACACCTCTTCGATGGATCGAATATAAGTAGAAGCGATTTTTTTCAGCATAAGCTCATGCTTCGCGTACAGGAGCAAAATCCCTTCGCCGTCGATGGTGATCCTCCGGTTGAGAACCGACCCAGCGACAAAGGGATACCGCTTGGCAATGGCCTGAGATACCTTGTCCCATTTTCGGGCAGCTAAAACCAGAGGGCTGTCGGCGGTCAGTGTACCCGGATCCAACGGAGCATAAAGCCGGGCAGAAACCTTTTTTTTCTCTTCCTTTTCCCGGGCCTGCGGCGCGGTCGGCTGGCTTGCCGGCGGGGCCTGGACCACAGCGCCGTTTTTTACAGCCTCCTCCAGCTCCGCCAGACGGGCCTCCATAGCCGACGGGGTAGTGTCCAAGCCGGGCCGGGTTAGCTTTACCAGGGCCAGTTCATAGATGACGCGGGGGTTTTTCACCCACTTGGCGTCGGCCCGGGCCTTGGTCAGCACACTGGCGGCATTGGTCAGCTTTTCAAAGGGCAGACGCTGGGCCTGGGCCTTGAGCCGTACCATTTCTTCCGGCGTATAATCCAGAATGGTTTCCGGTTCTGCAGTAACCTGGATCACGAGAAGATCCCGGAAATGGCGGATCATGGTATCGCAGAATATATTCAAATCCTTGCCCGCCGCCGCCAGACTGTCCAAAGCGGACAAAACCGCGCCGGCGTCGCCGGCGGCCACGCTGTCCGTTATGGACAAAACCAGATCGCTTTGGGCAATGCCTAGGGTATTGGTAATATCCTCGTAGGTCAGGCTGTTGCCGCAGGCGGAAACACACCGCTCTAAAATACTTAAGCCGTCCCGCATAGATCCCTCGGCCAGCCGGGCCAAAAGCGCGTAGGCGTCGTCTGTAATTGTCAAGCCGTCCCCGGCAGCGATCTCTTTCATCCGCCGGATAATATCCGCCGGCTTGATCCGCTGAAAGTCAAACCGCTGGCATCGGGACAGAATCGTTTCCGGGACCTTGTGGGCCTCGGTGGTGGCCAGAATAAAGATCACATGCTCCGGAGGCTCCTCCAGCGTTTTTAAAAGGGCGTTGAAAGCGCCTTGGGAGAGCATATGCACCTCGTCAATAATATATACCCGGTACTTGGTCTGCGTCGCGACGTAGTTCACGTCTTCCCGGATTTCCCGGATATTTTCCACGCCGTTATTGGAAGCCGCGTCAATTTCAGAAACGTCTAAGATGCTGCCGTCCAAAATCCCACGGCAGACGTCGCATTCATTGCAGGGGGAACCGTCCTGGGGATGCAGGCAGTTCACCGCCCGGGAAAATACCTTGGCGGCCGTAGTCTTGCCGGTGCCGCGGGTACCGCAGAACAAATAGGCGTGGGAAATATGACCGGACTGGATCTGATTGCGCAGAGTCCGGGTAATATGGGTCTGGCCCACAATATCCTCAAACACTAGGGGTCTCCACTTCCGGTAAATCGCCTGGTATGCCATTTCGGCGCCTCCTTTCCCAAGCTTTCTAACAAAAAACCCCTTTCGGGGTCAATGATCAAAAACAGGCTCAGGCCGAGTAAACCATAACACATCGAAGGTTCCGCTTATTGCTGCTTGGTTCCCCATCTGACAAGGTTCACGGGTTTCGATCGCACGGGCTCGGCCGTCATCGCCCTTTATTCAAATTGTAGCTATCTAATTATAGTATATTTTCCCCGAAACTGCAAGGGGTTTTCTGAAATTTTTAAATTATTTTCCGCCAATTCGGACCAGTTTTGGGAAAAATGTGTTTTCCTGGTTGCAATGTGTCCGTTTTTTTGGTATAATTAAACAAACTGTATTAAAAAAGGATGGTAAAAACATATGACGACACAAAGTATGATCCAGGGCATCGTCTTCCTGGTATACATTGCCTGTATGCTGCTGATCGGATTTCTATTCTACAAGCGGAACGAAACCCATTCCGATTATATCCTGGGCGGCCGGGGCATGAATGTTTGGGTAACCTCCATGAGCGCCCAGGCCTCCGATATGAGCGGCTGGCTTTTGATGGGCCTGCCGGGGCTGGCGTATTTAATGGGCGGCAGTCTGTCCGAAGCGGTTTGGACAGCCATTGGCCTGGCCATTGGTACATACCTGAACTGGCTGATTGTAGCCAGGCCGCTGCGCAAATACACCCAGATTGCGGGCAATTCTATTACAATTCCGGACTTCCTGCAGAACCGGTTCCAGGATAAAAGCAGCGTTCTGCGGATTATTTCTTCTTTATTTATTCTGATTTTCTTTGTGGTGTATACCGCATCGGCCTTTGCCGCCGGCGCGAAGCTATTCCATTTTGTGTTTGATCTGGATTATGGCAAAGCTCTGATTATCAGCGTCCTGGTGGTCACCCTATATACCTTTATGGGCGGCTTTAAGGCGGTTTGCTGGACGGATCTGTTCCAAGGGCTGTTAATGTTTGTAGCGCTGGTGATTGTGCCGTTGGCAGTAATCAAGGGGCTGAACGGCAGCGGGTTTGACTGGGGGACGCTGGGGCAGATCAACATCCTGCCCAGCGCGAAGGAATCCTCCTTTGGCATGATGGGCATCATCGGCGCCATCGCGTGGGGCGCGGGATATTTCGGCCAGCCCCATATCCTATGCCGATTTATGGCCATCCGGTCCTCTAAGGAGATCCGGCCTGCCCGAATCATTGCTATGGTCTGGGTGGTAGTTTCACTGGCCGCCGCGGTGCTGATCGGTCTGCTGGCGAATCCATATTTAAAGGAAATGGCGGCGCAGGGCCTTTTAAATCCGAGCCTTTCGGAAGGCATCATCGGCGCGGACGGCGTAATCGCTTCCGGCCGGCAGGAGTATGTATTCATCCTGATGGTGCAGCAGATGTTCCCGACCGTTATCGCGGGGATTTTCCTGTCCGCTGTGCTGGCGGCCATCATGTCTACAGCGGATTCCCAACTGCTGGTAACAGCTTCCGCGGTATCCAGTGACTTATACAAGCCGCTGGTAAACAAAAACGCCTCCGACCGGCAGCTGGTCTGGGTAAGCCGGATCGCTATTCTCGTCGTGGCGGTGATCGCTGGGCTTTTGGCCATTGACCCGGACAGCTCCGTATTTGAGATCGTATCCCATGCGTGGGCAGGGTTCGGCGCGGCCTTCGGTCCCATTATCCTGTGCGCTTTGTTCTGGCGGCGGTGTAATGCCAAGGGCGCCTTGGCAGGTGTGATTTCCGGCGGCGTGACTGCGCTTTTGTGGGCATATATGCCGGCGATTTTGGGTGCCTTGGGCGTGGATGTACCAGGCTTCTTCTCCCTGTACGAGCTGGTACCGGGCTTTCTGATTTCCCTGGCCTTTATTTTTGGGGTCAGCCTGGCCACAGAAGCGCCTAGCCAAGCAGTATTGGATGAATTTGACAGTGTAAAGACAGCGGATATTTAAAAAATTGCCCCATGTGCGTCAGCCCATGGGGCTTTTCGGAGGGAATTATGGATCTATCAGCGTATATTTGGACAAAAGACACCTACCCGGCTTTTTTAGCATATCTGCAAAGCCTGGGGGAGGACGCCTACAAAAAATTTAACAGCAATATTATTCCTGACACACCCAATGCCTATGGGATCCGGATTCCCATCCTTCGCCGCCTGGCCAGGGAGGTTCTCCGGGGAGACTGGCGGGCCTACCTCCGGCTGGAGAAGGGGGATGCGCATGAGGAGGTTATTTTAGCGGGGCTGGTCATGGCCGGGGCAAAATGCGGCTATGGGGAAATGCTTGGCTATATGCATACTTTCTCCGGGATGATCTACAATTGGGCCATTTGCGATACAGTGTCATTTAAGGGGATTCAAAAGCATAAAGACCAGTTTTTACAGGATGTGGACTGGTTTATTGATAACGAGAATCCATGGGCGGTGCGGATGGGATTTTTGGCGCTGATGTCATTCTACTTAACGGACGAATATATCGGGGCGGTGCTGGAGCGGGCAGCCCGGGTTGACAGCAGCCATTACTATGTACAGATGATTCAGGCCTGGCTGGTGGCTACAGCCTTTGCCAAATGCCGGGCGCAGACCCTGGCTTTTTTGGAAGCGTCGCCGATGAATCCGGAAACGACAAATAAAACAATCCGAAAAATTCGGGAATCCCGGCGGATTTCCAAAGCAGATCAAGATCTAGTATTAAAATTCAAACAATAGGAGGAAGGCAATGAAAAATTTTAAAAACATTGCCGCAGGGCTGTTGCTGCCATCTGTTGGTTACGCCGATCAACCCAAGATTATTGTAGCTGACGACAGTGCCTGGGTATATACCATTACCACTGGCGATGGAGAAGAAGGGACGAAAAATACTTTTGTTGGCGTCGCCCGCAGTACAGATCAGGGCAAAACATGGTCTCCCCTTAAGCGCATTGACGAGTCACCCTTTGAAAGCTCGTATTCCAGCCTATTCAAAACAGAATTTGGCCGAATCTATTGTTTTTATGGCCTGAATATTGACGGCCTCCGTACCCAGGACGATATTTTAGAGCATGACGGCACAATCTCGCATTCTCCTCGGTTTGACATGGGCTTTGGTATTTTCTGCTTCCGTTACAGCGATGATCACGGCCAAACCTGGAGCAAGCGGCGGTATGAAATCCCCATGCGGGATTTTGCAATTGACCGGCAAAATCCAGTGATCGTCCGGGGAAAAGAACGGCGCTGCTTTTGGAATGTCAGCAAACCCATGGCCTGGCAGGGAATATTCTACCATGCTATGAACAAAATCATGTATAAGGACGGACACGTAATCTATAGCTCCCAAGGGGCTCTTCTCCGCAGTGATAATCTGCTGACGGAGCGAAATCCGGAGAAAATCCGCTGGGAAACCCTGCCGGAAGGAGACGCCGGCATCCAAAGCCCGGCAGGCACGCTGATTTCTGAGGAGCACTGTTTTGTTCCTTTATCCGACGGTACCATCTACGGCGTATTCCGTACAGTAGACGGCAAACCCGGCTGCAGCAGAAGCATAGACGGCGGAAGACACTTTACTGTAGGATATCAATGCTTTGCTGACGGTACGCCTATGCGCAATCCCCGGGCGGCAAATTTTGTCTGGAAGTGCAAAAACGGGAAGTATCTATACTGGTTCCACAATACTGGCATAGAACAGGGAGAATGGAAAGGCCGAAACCCGGCCTGGCTCTGCGGCGGTGTAGAATGTCCGGGAAAAGGTGGACTGACCATCAAGTGGTCCCAGCCGGATATTGTTTTGTACAGCGATAACCCGGAAGAAGGCATGAGCTATCCGGACTTATTGGAGGATCGGGGGAAATATTATCTCTCTGAAACCCAAAAAACCATCACCCGGCTTCATGAAATCCCTGCTGCATTTGTGGAAGCTTTATGGGAAAGTGCGGAAAAAGCATAAGCACCGCTTTATAGCAAAGTGCGGCGGCAATTTAACCCATTGCCGCCGCGCATTATTTTTCTTGAAACAAAATCGGAATTCCCAGGTCTTCCAGCAGCTGATGGGCCCGGGTTAATTTTCTCCAGGAAAAATCTGTAATCCGGTGGGTATCGGAACCGATACTCATGACAATGCCGCTCCGGGCAGCGGCCGCCTGCTTTTCCCGGTTGGTGAGGAAGTCGTAGTAATAGTCATAATTCCCGGAAATATTCAGTTCCCAGAAGATATTTTCTTCCCGGAGCAACCGGAGCATATCCACACCATACCGGCGGGATAAGGCAAAAATATCGGTATGCGCCAGCCCCACAGGAATAGGGAACAGCCGCCGCCATTCTAAAAATTCAAATAAATCCATTCCCGCCGGGCTGTCCAGGCTTTCAAACAGGCAGTAATCCAAAGCCCGGCAGGCCGAAAGCAGCAAATCGTCCGGCTTGGGCCGGGTACCGATTTCCAGGCCGCAGAGCACCTGGATCTTTCCATCGTATTGCCGGGAAAGCGACCGGATCGTTTGGATATAGTTCCGCAGCTGCGGGCCGATAGTGAACTGGTGATCGGTAATTCCCACGGTGTCCACCCCATGGGCCGCCGCATTTTCGATCCGGGCCGCCGGCGTGTCCGTACTGTCGTAGCTAAAAGACGTATGATTGTGCAAATCTATAATTTTCATGGCAGTCACTCCATTCCATATCACCAATATAACATAATTTCAAAAAAAATACAATGGCAAACTTGCAAATTTTCGAGAAATGGGATATACTATCTTAGAGAATAAAAGGAAGGAATGATTGTATGCGGATCCTAGTCACCGGCGGCGCCGGATATATTGGAAGCCATACCTGTGTGGAGCTTTTGAACGCGGGATATGACATTGTGGTGCTGGATAATTTGTCCAACGCCAGCGAAAAATCCTTAGAGGTCGTAAAGCGAATCACCGGGAAGGACTTCCCGTTCTACCAGGTAGATCTGTTGGATTACGGGGCTACAGAACGGGTCTTTGCAGAAAATAAGATCGATTCGGTTATCCATTTCGCCGGCTTGAAAGCGGTGGGCGAGTCCACCCAGATCCCTATTCGGTACTATCATAATAATATTACCGGGACACTGCACCTGGTGGAGATCATGGAAAAATACGGGGTATACAACTTGGTATTCTCCTCCTCAGCGACAGTTTATGGGACGCCCAAAACCGTGCCCATCCTGGAGGATTTCCCCCTGTCTACCACAAACCCCTACGGCTCCACGAAGCTGATGATCGAAAACATCCTGCAGGATGTGTATAAGGCGAACGACAAATGGTCCATTACCCTGCTGCGGTACTTCAATCCCATCGGCGCCCACAAAAGCGGGGACTTAGGCGAGGATCCCAAGGGGATTCCCAATAACCTTCTGCCCTATGTTGCCCAGGTGGCGGTTGGGCGGCTGGAATACGTCCATGTGTTCGGCAACGATTACGATACCAAGGATGGTACCGGCGTCCGGGATTATATCCATGTAGTAGATCTGGCATTGGGCCATTTAAAATCCATTGAGAAAAAGACAAACGTACCCGGGGTGCATATTTATAATCTGGGCACTGGCAACGGCTATTCTGTGTTGGATATTATCCACGCTTTTGAAAAAGCCTGCGGTAAGGCGCTGCCCTATAAAATCGAGGCACGGCGGCCGGGGGATATTGCCCAGTGTTACGCGGATGCGTCAAAAGCGAAAGCGGAGCTTGGCTGGGAGGCCATCCGGGAAATCGGGGAAATGTGCGAGGACAGCTGGCGCTGGCAGTCTAAGCATCCCAATGGTTTTGCCGATTAAATCAAAAAAAGACGGCTCCGGCGGCAAAATCCCGGAGCCGTTTTGCTGTACCAAAACAAAAAAGCCGGAGCCAAAGCTCCGGTTTTTTCTTAAAGAAAACCCCACGAGAACCGTGCGAGACCGAAATTCTTACCTGCATTTGCAGGTGGGTCGCTTCCTGTGTGCTTTATATGTCCACTGGCAGTCCCGAAGGAAAGGAGGCGTATACGCCGCACACAGAGTCAGCATCCCGTATAAGATGTGTTGGTAAAAAAATGGCCGTACACGTGAGCCACAGGGTGAATTTCTTGATTATATTATACCATGGAATTTCAAAAAATCAAGTCTTTTTTAGTAGTTTTCACTACAATTTTGTTACAAATATTATTCTTCCTCAAAATCTTCACTGTCCCGGCGGACAAATTCCGCAAAGGCCGCCTCCAGCTCCGCGTCGTCTTCTACGGCTACCAGCTCGGGTTCGTCTTCATTTTCGCCCTGTTCCACCCGCATGATCAGCACCTCGTCGTTCTCCTCGCCCTCGTCCATGACCTCTAGCAGCGCGAAGTAGGTCTTGCCGCTGTACTCGTATACGTCGATGGCCTCAAAGTCAATCTGATTGCCGTTTTCATCTTCCAATACGATAATATTCTCTTCCATTAAGTTCACCTCATTGTCCTTAGTATTTAATATTTGGGGGATTTTATACCCCATTTTTCATTATTGTAATATACACAGCAGAGAAAGTCAATCATTATTTTAAACTGTTTAAATAATTTTCTAAAATAATACATGCCGCCACCGTGTCCAAAACTTTTTTGCGGTTTTTTCCCCGGGTGTTGGTTTCGTTGAGAATCCGGGCGGCACTCACAGTGGAAAGCCGTTCGTCCCAGAAGATGATTTCTCCCGGGTAAACTGTTTTCAGGGTCTCTGCAAATTTGTATGTGGCCTCCGCGCGGAAGCCTTGGGTACCGTCCATGTTTTTCGGCAGGCCGACGACGATTCTTTCCGGCTGGTATTCCGCCAAAACGGCGGAAAGCTCACGCAAAAGCTGTCTTTCACTGTGGTTTGGGATTGTCCGCACCCCCTGGGCCGTCCAGCCCATTAGGTCGCTGGCGGCAATGCCCACGCGGCTGTCTCCGTAGTCGATCCCTAAAATACGCATATGTTCACCGATCCTTTCTTCCTTATTATACGACACTTTGGCTAAATTTGCAAGAAACCCTTGTAAAATTCCGGGACGGGGTGTATAATAGACAGGAATTGGGATTAAAAAAAGGAGATGCGAAACAAGAATGAGTGCTTTTACCGACAAGCTGAAAGAGCGTGCGAAGCAGGATTTAAAAACAATTGTGCTGGCCGAGGGGGAGGATATCCGCACCTTAGAGGCGGCCCAGACAGTCTTGCGGGAGGGGTATGCCAAGCTGATTATCCTGGGGAATGAAAACAAAATCCGGGAGATGGCGGCGGCCAAGGGACTGGATATTACCGGCGCCCGGATCATTGACCCGGAAACAAGCGATAAAACGGCTGCCTATGGGGACAAGCTGTACGCGCTGCGCAAAAACAAAGGGATGACCCCGGAAGCGGCGGCAGAAACCATTAAAAACACGTTATATTTCGGCGTGATGATGGTGAACGAGGGAGAAGCGGACGGCATGGTAGCCGGCGCCTGCAATTCCTCTGCGAATGTGATCCGGCCGTCCCTGCAGATTTTAAAGACAAAGCCGGGCACAAAGCTGGTATCTGCGTTTTTTGTCATTGTCGTACCGGATTGTGAATACGGTGAAAAGGGAACATTTATTTTTGCGGACAGCGGCCTGAATGAGGATCCGGACGCAGAGGCAGTTTCCGAGATCGCCATTTCCTCGGCAGCGTCCTTCAAGCAGCTGGTGGGGGCGGAACCGAAGGTAGCCATGCTCTCCTACTCTACCTATGGCAGCGCCAAGAGCCCGCTGGTGGATAAGATGCAGGAAGCCACCAGGCTGGCGAAGGAAAAGCGGCCGGATCTAAAGCTGGACGGCGAGCTCCAGTTAGATGCGGCCATCGTCCCGTCGGTAGGTGCGTCCAAAGCGCCGGGATCAGAGATTGCGGGCAGCGCCAACGTACTGGTATTCCCGGACCTGAACGCGGGCAATATCGGCTATAAGCTGGCCCAGCGGCTGGCGAAGGCGGAGGCCTACGGCCCTGTGCTCCAAGGCATCAAAAAACCGGTTAACGACCTGTCCAGAGGCTGCTCAGCGGCGGATATCGCCGGCGTTGTGGCCATTACCTGCGTACAGGCACAGGATACGGAATAAGCATAGGAAAGGAGTTTCAATCATGAAAGTATTGGTTATCAACGCGGGCAGTTCATCCTTAAAGTATCAGCTGATCGACATGGATACTGTAACCGTTCTGGCCAAAGGCCTTTGCGAGCGAATTGGGATTTACGGCTCCAACCTGCAGCATAAGAACCTGGTGAAAAATACGGCCGCAAAGATTGAAAAGCAAATGAACGACCATGCCGACGCCATCCAGATGGTAGTAGACGCACTGGTCGATCCGGAGCACGGTGTGATTTCCGCCATGAGCGAGATCGGGGCCGTCGGCCACCGGGTGGTACACGGCGGCGAATACTTTGCCGATTCCTACATTATTGACGGGAAGGTCAAGGAAGCCTTAAAAATGTGCATACCCCTGGCGCCGCTGCACAACCCGCCCAACATTACCGGGATTGAGGCCTGTGAAAAGATTATGCCGGGCGTACAGCAGGTAGCGGTATTTGATACGGCCTTCCATCAGACTATGCCCAAGGAAGCCTATATGTACGCGCTGCCCTATGAATATTACGAAAAATATAAGATCCGGAAATTTGGATTCCACGGCACAAGCCATAAATATGTAGCCCAGGAAGCGGCCAAAATGCTGGCCAAGCCCATAGAGAGCCTGAAGATCATTACATGCCATTTGGGCAACGGCTCCAGCGTCACAGCTGTGAAGAACGGCAAATGTGTGGATACATCCATGGGCTTTACGCCTCTGGACGGTGTTGTGATGGGGACCCGGACGGGCTCTATGGATCCGGCGGTGGTCACATTTATTATGGAAAATGAGAATTTGTCGGCCAAGGACGTAGACGCCTTGATGAACAAAAAATCTGGTGTATTCGGGGTTTCCGGCATCAGCAGCGATTTCCGGGATTTGACAGCGGCAGCCGCTGATGGCAATGACCGGGCACAGCTGGCTTTAGATATGTTTTCCTATAGTGTCAAGAAGCTGATCGGCGCGTATGCGGCCGCGATGGGCGGTGTAGACGCGGTTGTGTTTACGGCCGGCGTTGGGGAAAACGACGCGCGGGCCAGGGCGGCGATTGTGGACGGTCTGGGCTTTATGGGTATCGAAATCAACAAAGAAAAGAACCAGATCCGGGGCCAGGCAATGGATATTTCCGCACCCGGGGCGGCGGTGAAGACCTTAGTGATCCCCACCAATGAGGAATTGATGATTGCCATTGATACCAAGCGTTTGGTGGAAGGGAAATAATTCAAAATAAAACCATTCAGCAAAGGGTTCTGCAAGAAGCGGTGCCCTTTGCTTTTTTGATGGCTCTCTCCAAACGCAGCAAAAAGCGGGCCGGAGGACAGGCCGTGCAAAAATAGACTGGGAAACCACCGGACGTTGCCGCCGGGATACGACGATTGCTTTGGAAATATCATAATATTGGAAGCGCTGCAAAATCGGGGAAATGAAAACAGACCGCATGCGTTCTGCGGCCTGTTTCCCAGACAATGGGCCAAGTTTATTTCAGCCTTCGATATGTTTGCCTAAAAATCCAGCGGCGGACTCCGCCAGCTTCGATTCTACCTCGCTCACTTGCTCACCGTCATTGAGAATAAAGATTACCGAGCCGATGGTGTCGCCCTCGGAAAGGATGGGGACAACAACCCCGGCATTATATTTGTCCACACCCTCCGCAATGGTGATCCCGGAATCAAAGCCCTGGGACTTAAAGGGTGTTTTTTCAGTCATCACATTCTCCAGCTCAGAGCTGACCCGTTTTTCCATCAGTTCTTTCTTGGGGACGCCAGAAACCGCGATCACGCTGTCCCGGTCGGTGATGCAGGCCCCCTTGCCGCAGGTTTTCGCTAGCGTTTCCGCGTAGCTGACGGCGAAATCTCCCAGTTCGCCAATGGGCGAATATTTTTTAAAAATGACCTCTCCGTCTTTTTCCGTATAAATCTCTAAAGGGTCGCCGCTGTTGATAACATTGACGATAAGAACCTTGTCCTTGTGCCGCGGCACAGAACTGGTAATTTGTAAGCTATTCCTATCGCCGAAATTAAAATTTGCAGCGTCCTCCGTTGTTCCCAACTTTAAAAGTGTGTCAATGTCGCGCTTGAGCTTGATTTCAATGTGGTCCTCATAGACGAGAATTTCATCCAGAATCAATTCCAAATCGCGTCTGTCCAGCTTATCCTTTTCCAGAATATCATCAAATATTTCCAAGGCCGTTTTTGCCGTTCGATTCGTGCGTATCAACGTATTCTGTCGGTTAACCGTCATTGCAATTTGGTTGGAGATCCCCTCCAGCTTATTTGTTAAATCCTGTTCTAATTCGCTGTACAATTCATCATATAAATCCTGTTTTTCAGGATTTTTTGCAGTATCCCGGATTTTTTGGCGTGCCAGCGCTTTTAACTCCTCTTTTGTTTCAAAGTGCTGCCGTTCCAGTTGTTCCAATAAAGATTCGCTTTGGGCCGTATTGTTTTTTTCTTGCCTGATCGCGTCGGTTAGCTGCGAAACCATCTCCATTGCATTGCTGCGAATGCGCGTTAAATAGGATTTTACCAGCGTGTCCAATAGTTCCGTGCGCACATGGTGGGAAGTGCAGCCCTTTAATCCGCGCTGATGATAGGCGCCGCAACGGTAGGCGGGAGCCAGGTCGGAGCGGCTCATGGAAAACATGGGCGAGCCGCAGTCGCCGCAGCGCAGCAAGCCGGAATAGTCGTTGGCGTATTTTTTTACACCGCGGTAGTTGGAGGCGGTGCGCTTTGCCATTAATTCCTTTGTCAGCGCAAAGGTTTTGTAATCTACGATAGGTTCGTGATAATTTTCAAAAACAATATGATTTTCGTCAGCAAGCTTTTTGTCATCGCCGTTAATGCGCTTGCGCGTATATTTTCGCTGCCGCAGGGTACCGATATAAAAATCATTTGTCAGAATGCCTTGCACAGTCACAATGCTCCATGCCGATTTGCATTTGATTTTTGTTTCTTCGCCGCTGGCGATTTTCCGGTCGCGTTCCCGGGCGCGGGGGGTTGGGATCTTTAAATCTGTGAGATGGTTTGCGATTTTTTTGTACCCCCAGCCATCATTATAGAGTTTAAAAACCATCTGAACAATTTCAGCCGCTTCCGGATCTGGTTCGTATATCATCTTTTTGGAATTTGTAATAATATAGCCGTAAGGAACACTGCAAATCCACCGCCCCTCGCTTTGACGGCGATTGATGACATTGCGCACCTTTTTGCTGGTATCTGTTACCGGCATTTCATTGATGAGAAAACGAAATTGAATTTGCTGCCAATCGTCATAGGTGGGGTAGTCGATATTGTCGCCGATTGATATGATGCGTACGCCGGCGTCCCTTAAATCTTCCAGTTCTACAAGCCCCTTGGAGTTCCGGCGGGCAAAACGGGAAAAGTCTTTGACAATCAGGATTTCATGTTCGCCGGACATCAGTTTTGAACGCATTTTTTGATAGCCGTCCCGCTGCTCAAAGGTATAGCCGCTTTTGTCCCGGTCTTCATAAAAGGTTAGCGTGGCGCTGGGAAATTTGCGCGCCACAAAATCCTGAATGATGGATTTTTGGTTTTCGATACTGGTATTTTCCCGATCCAGCTCCAAATCCACGGAGATACGGCAGTATGCGGCGATATTAAATAAATTATCCATGATGTTTTTCCTTTCATAATATTTACAGATAACATTGTACCATGATTTGTACAAAAAGTCAAATGAAAAACGTGCGGCAATTTTTGCCGCACGATATTTAGATTTATGTTAAATGAATATTCTGAATCAGGAGCTGTTTTGTTCCTTCATACAAATCCTCCGAGCCAGATTCAAATACGGCAACTGTGAATTTTTGCGCCTGATATGTTTTGTATAGGGATTTTAAGGATTCGCGGATTGCTACATCATTTTTTTCAGAATTTGTCAGCCAGATTTCTAATATTTTTTTATCATTCCTGCGAATAATTTCCATAGGCACGCCTCCGTTTCATGATTATTTTTTCAAAAAATGGAAATTTTATTCTGTCTTTTGATAGAATTTAACGTTATCATTGGTTTCTGAATATTATTTGCCGCCGTCCCTTCCGCCTGATCCATGCGGATGACGGCGGCGGACTGGATATGTTCTTTAGAGCGGTAAAATCGCCGCGTCTAAATTCTGTAAATTTTTGGTATTGTTTATTACGTGAGGGTATGACGAAAAAATGATTTGTACGAAAAGATTTTGGATAAAAAAAGAATGCAGTCTGATTCCGGTGGAATCTATCTACATTCTTTTTATTCGCCATATTGCAGATGTGTAAAAAACACATCATGTTTTGATTTGTTTTCCGATACTTTTTATATGCAGAGACAATAGACATACCTGTCCCGTCATACTTGCCGAATACTTAACCCAACAGAAATTTTCTGTCAAACTGCCTACCATTGAAACTGCTTACCATGTTTACACCATCATTATAATCCCGATGTTTGGAGGATTCAATACCAGGAGTAAAAATTTATAGTACTTTTTAAAAAAAATTTTGATTGAAAAAGACAAAAGCGATGCTTGGAATGGAAATATTGTTTTAATAAATTTAGATAAGTGTCCAGCTGTGCTTTGAAGGATATACTTCATTAAATTTGAATATTTTTTCCTTGTTAGATTCATGGAATCGACGTTATGCATGCCGTAAAATAGAGCTTGAGGCAGGAGTAAAACATAAAAAACAGTATAATGTTTGGAGCATGTCTCAAATTGTGTTTTGCTCCTGCCTCAAAATCCGGAAAACATAGTAAAATCCAGGGTTTCCCGGGATGGAGAAAAGAGGAAAAATTAAAAATTGCACACTAGTGTGAAAGCAGGAGTAAAAATGATTTTTGCCCTGCTTGATCACGCACGTTGAAGCTTTGCATTTTTGCAGATATATGCCGGCAGGCTTGCAGAAATGGTATGGCGTGGTACTTTGTGGTAGGGCTTATCAACGCGGCGGAGTCCTCCAAACGATTAAGGGAGAGCCCTTGGAGGAATTGTGCGCGCATAACTATCTGAAGCGCAAATCAAAAAGTTTTCTCCAGGAAAGAAACGGTTTGATATAGCCTTGGAGAAACTTGGGTACAACTATGTGTCCACTCCATTTTACCATGGTGGGGTTACAGTTTAGGAGTTCAAAAAATTGCAGGAATAGGAAATATTTGCAAGAGTAACAGAATTGGAGATAAGAAAGTGGAAAAGGCATAGATTCTACATTAATATATTTATGCAATGGTAAAATTGCTTGAGAAAATGAAAATAAATGTTTATTATAGCTTTTTCAAAAAATCAAACTATGTAAACGCTATAATCCGCTTGTACCAATGCTTTAATGGACTTTGCTCTATTTTCATTTATATTATACGATTAAAAAACAAAGTGTGATTCAATGCGCAATGGCGTAAAAATATTACTTAAGATATGTTTGTTATCAAGGAGCGGATTTCTTTTTATATTCTGTTGGCGAGAGCCCCGTTTTTTTATGAAATATCCGTGAAAAATAAAGCGGATTGTTAAAACCCGTAGAATATGCAGTTTCGTTTACAGAAAACTGGCTAAGCAGCTCTTTGCTTTTTTCAATACGCAAATTTAATAGATATTCGTTGGGGGATACGCCATAGGTCGCCTTAAAAACTTTGTATAGATGGCTACGGCTATAATTTAATTGTTGTGCAAGTTCACCGAATTTTATATTGCTGAAATAGTTGCAATCAATAAAATTTTTAATTTGTGATGACAGGATGAAAGAAGGTGGAGTGCTTTCAGGGTAATAGCGCATATGCAAGGCAAGAATATTATATAGAACCCCTTGCATAAGATATGCCTCCTCAGTTTCGTTTACGGGCGCAACATTGAGAACTTGCTTTAAAAGCATTGCGCACTGCATTGTTTCGTTAAATTCAAAAACACTATTGTGCCTGGGCAAGGCACAGCTTTTTAATACACTATCGGCTTTTGTTCCTTTGAACATAATCCAATAGCTTTCGTAAGGTGATTCTGCATCTGCTTCTATTGTCTCTAATTCATTGGGAGTGACGATATATGCATCGCCTGCAATAAAATTTTTGTTCATAAATTTCCCTTTTCCTGCTGTTATATAATGCAAGATATAAACATCTCTCCTAAGATTCCACCTTGAACCTTGCGGAGTGCGGTTGTAGCCCACTTCAATAGCATAAATTTCATCAAAAAGCTTTAAAATGTGAGAACGAAAAATATGTGGATACAAGTTATTAGTAGACATATCATATTTCATAAAATCGCCCCCAATGCAACATTTGTCTATATTATATCATCTTTTGTGTATTTTATCAAGACGAAAATTATGGTTTAATTAAACTATGATAATGCTTAAGTAATATTTGTTTTAAAATTACTAAAGGTATATATTAAAAACACATATGAGCATAATACGCTCTTATCCTTCCCTATCCTGCGGATAAGAGAAATTTCGTTGCTGTTTGGGTCAACGCAGGGGCAGCGGAATGGAGAGTAACATGAAAGAATGTAAACCAATTACAAAATATCCGCACATATTATATGGGGCGGATTACAATCCCGACCAGTGGATGGAGCACCCGGAGATTATAGAGGAAGATATGCGAATGATGAAACTTGCCGGCTGCAATGTGATGTCAATCGGAATATTTGCGTGGGCGACGTTGGAACCCGAAGAAGGAAAGTATGATTTTTCTTTTTTGGATTTTATTATGGACAAAATGGAGGCGAACGGGATAAAGGCGATCCTTGCAACGCCGAGTGGAGCACGTCCTGTTTGGATGGCGCAGAAATATCCGGAGGTTTTGCGCGTTAATGACAGACGGGAACGCAATCTTTTTGGAGAACGGCACAACCATTGCTACACCTCGCCGATATATCGGCAAAAGGTGTCGGAAATCAACCGCCGTCTTGCGGAGCGGTACAAAAATCATCCGGCGTTGCTGATGTGGCATATTTCAAACGAATACGGCGGTGAATGTCACTGTCCGATCTGTCAGGCGGCGTTCCGCGAATGGCTCAAGGAGAAGTATCACAATAATTTAGATGAATTAAACGATCAGTGGTGGACAAAGTTCTGGAGCCATACATATACAGACTGGGAGCAGATTGAATCCCCATCGCGGATTGGAGAGCGAAGCCTACATGGATTGGCTTTGGACTGGTGGCGGTTTGTAACATACCAAACCGGTAAATTTATTGAAAATGAAATTGCGCCTTTGCGGGAAATTACGCCGGATATTCCTGTTACGACAAATTTTATGACATATTTTGGCGGGTTGGACTATTTCAAGCTGTGCAAGCTGATAGACGTGGTATCGTTGGATAGTTATCCGGAGTGGCATCAAAGCAAGGGGTGTGTTGAGACCGCGCAAACGACTGCGATTATGTACGATATATGTAGAAGCATGAAGGGGCAGCCGTTTATGCTGATGGAGAGCACTCCAAGTCTTGTGAATTGGAGAGATATAAATAAATTAAAGCGCCCCGGGTTGCACGTCCTGTCGTCTGTACAGGCAATAGCGCATGGCTCGGACACAGTGCAGTACTTCCAGTGGCGTAAAAGCAGAGGAAGTAGTGAAAAATTCCACGGTGCGGTTGTTGACCATTGCGGTCACGAGCACACGCGCGTGTTTCGGGAGGTGGCGCGGGTCGGCGAAATTCTGGGCAAGCTTGACAGCGTTGCAGGTACATATACCCCGGCTGAAGCAGCGATTATTTTCGATTTTGAAAATTGGCGGGCAACGGACAGTGCAGAGTGTCTGGAACGCGGCAACAAGCATTATCTTGAGTTAATACATCATCATTATGCCCCGTTTTGGGAAAAAGGAGTAAATGTGGATGTTATAGATTCGGAGATGGATTTTTCAAAGTATAAGCTGGTAATAGCACCAATGCTGTATATGATGAAGCCCGGAGTTGAGGAACGTATAGAGAGGTTTGTAAAGGACAGCGGAACATTTGTTGCGACATATTTCAGCGGCGTGGTGAATGAGAATGATTTGTGTTATCTCGGCGGAGCGCCCTGCGGAACGCTGAAAGCGGTATTTGGAATATGGGCGGAGGAGATTGATACTCTTTATCCTGAGGAGAGCAATCTTGTAGAATTTAATGGAAAGGAATATAATGCAAGACATTTTTGTGAACTCATTCATACAAGTGAAGCCGAAACGCTTGGTCAATATAACAGCGATTTTTACAAGGGAATGCCGGCTGTTACAAAAAATTCTTACGGAAAGGGCTCCGCGTATTATATTGCGTTTTTCGAAGAGGGGGCGTTTACAAAGGACTTTTACGCCAAACTGATTGAGGAACTGAAACTCGAACGCGCATTGAAAACGGAACTGCCCTATGGGGTTACCGCGCATACAAGATATGGAAACGGCGAAGAAGTTCTGTTTATTGAAAACTATAATGATAGACCGGCAACAGTAAAACTAGATGATAAAAGGTATATTGAATTAACGAATGATGTTGAAATTTCCGATGCTGTGCAGATGGACGGCTATGGAGTAAAAATTTTGAAAGTAGAATAGTATTAAAAAAAGTCATAGAAAAATCTATTTAATTTGAGGTATGTAAGGAGGAGATATATCATGAATATCCTAAAATATATGGCAACAAAAGAAGAAAAGCCGCTGGATCATATTGTTACAAACGGCGGATTTTGCGGAATATTCAGAAAAATTGCGTGCATCGGCGACAGTTTGTCTTCGGGAGAATTTGAGTCACATATGGGCGGCGAAACCGGCTGGCATGATTATTTTGATTATTCCTGGGGACAGTTTTTGGCAAGAGACGCGGGTTGCACTGTATATAATTTTTCAAAGGGCGGAATGAGCGCAAAAGGGTATTGCAGTGGATTTGCAGCTGAAAATGACTTTTGGAATATCGAAAAACGCTGTCAGGCATATATCATTGCGTTGGGCGTAAATGATATGAATGAGGTTAAAAATAAGAATTATGAATTTGGTTCGCTTGATGATATTGATTTTGATAATTGCAATAATAATGCGGAAACTTTTGTCGGATACTATGCGAAAATCATTCAAAGGTATCAAAAAAATCAGCCCAAGGCAAAGTTCTTTTTCATGGCCATGCCCAATGATCCGGCACTTGATGAAGAGATAAAAGCCTTGTATGCAAAGCATAGAGAATTCTTATACAAGCTCGCAGAAGTTTTTGAAAATTCTTATGTAATAGATTTATATGAGCATGCACCGGTATATGATGAAGAATTTAAGAAAAACTTCTATCTTGCGGGACACTTGAACGCGGCGGGGTATCGTTTAACGGCGCTGGTTGTGGAGTCGTATATCGACTACATTATACGGCATAATCCGGATGATTTCAGACAAATTGGGTTTGTAGGAACAGCGTTTTTTAATGAAAACTATAAATGGTAGTTTTATAAAAATGAAAGGGGAAAAGAATTGTGGAAAAATGGACAAGAGCAAAATATCAGCCGTGTCTGCCTCTCGGGGATAACGGCTCGCGTATTACAGGATGTGACAGACATATAGCTTTGTCACGCAAAGCGGCACAGGAGGGGATCGTGCTGCTGAAAAATGAAAATAAGAATTTGCCGTTAGATAAAAACGCAAAAATTGCGATCTTTGGAAAAGCACAATTTGATTATGTTCAGGGCGGAAACGGATCGGGAAATGTTTTTGGTGCATACGCGCGCAATATTTATGAGGGATTGAAATTAAAAGGAATTGCGCTATGTGAAGAACTTTCGGCATATTATCATACGTATACTTCAAATTGCTACCAAAACGGAGAGTGGGTCGGACGCTTAACCGAACCCGAGATTTCTGATGAACTTGTTGAAAAAGCTGCAGAATTTACGGACACCGCAATTATAACAATAAGCAGATTTTCAACGGAGGGCGGAGATTTTACAAACGATGATTATTATCTGAGTGATAATGAAACGAAAATGGTGAAAGCTGTTTGCGAGAATTTTAAACATATAACCGTTTTACTTAACACCGGAGCAATGTTAGATACAAGCTGGTTTGTGAATGAGCCGAATATTGAATCTGCCTTACAGATTTGGCTAGGTGGGATAGAGGGCGGCTTGGCTGCGGCTGATATTCTGACGGGGGAGGTTAATCCCTCGGGCAAACTGTCCGACACTTGTGTAGATTCCTTTGACAGTTATCCGTCATCAGCCGGCTTTTATGAATCTGACGATTATGTTCAGTATACGGAAGATATTTTTGTTGGTTACAGATATTTTGATACAATTCCGAAAGCGGATAAATCCGTGGTTTATCCTTTTGGATACGGTTTGTCATATACGAGTTTTGATATTGCGGATGTTAAGCTATGCGACAATGGGGAGCAGATATTTATTAGCGTTAAAGTAACCAACACGGGAGAATACAGCGGTAAAGAGGTTATTCAGGTGTATTCATGTCCAAGCGGTGGAGAAATAACCAAACCGAAAAAGGAACTTCGTGCGTTTAAAAAAACGCCTTTACTTGAGCCGGGAGAAAGTTATACCGTTATGTTATCGTTAAATATTGATGATATGGCAGTTTATGATGATTTGGGTCAAATACAAAAATCGGCGTATGTGCTTGAAAAAGGCGAATACAGATTTATTGTCGGAAATTCGTCTGCAAGTACAAATATAAGCGAATATGTATTCCGTGTTTCTGAAAGTAAGATTGTAAAACAGCTTACGGAGCTTTGTCCGCCGAGGGAGCTGCGTGAGCGGTTAAACGCTGATGGAAGATATACACCTTCGGTTAATACAAACAGAGAGCAATTAACATTTGATTGCGGATATACTGCGCTTGATTACCAAAAGGCGGATGAAACGATTGTGCTTTCCGACGTCGTCGAGGGCAAAGCTGATATGGATCGTTATATAGCACAGTTTACAGATGCAGACCTTGCAGAACTTGTGAAGGGGCAGCCGAATCTTGGAATTGCAAATACTTGCGGCATTGGCGGCGCGAGAATAATTAACGGAACTGATGAGGGTGTATATACCTTCAAAGGTGTGGACAAGCATGGCGTACCTCGTGTTATGGCTGCCGATGGACCGGCAGGATTAAGGCTGCATAAAGGATGCGGTATATACACAACGGCATTTCCGGTTGCAGCAATGCTTGCGGCAACATGGAATGTTGATATTGTAGAGGAAATTGGAAAAGCGATTGCGCTGGAGATAAAGGAAAATAATATCAGCATATGGCTTGCGCCTGCGCTTAACATCCACAGAAATCCTCTTTGCGGACGCAATTATGAATATTATTCCGAAGATCCGTTTGTTGCGGGAAAAATGGCGGCGGCGATGGTTCACGGTGTACAGTCCTGCGGAATTGTTGCAGTGCCGAAACATTTTGCCTGTAACAACAAGGAAACGAACAGATTTGAATCGGATTCGGTGGTGTCGGAGCGGGCGTTAAGAGAAATATACATAAAAGCCTTTGAGATATGCGTAAAAGAATCAAAACCACAAGCGATAATGACGGCATATAATAAAATTAACGGCACATTTGCATCTGAAAACGAAGAGTTGTTAATGGGTATTCTTCGAGGCGAATGGGGCTTCCAAGGACTCGTCATGTCAGATTGGGCAAACAAAGCGGATCATGTTAAAGAGATTAAAGCCGGAAATGACGTCAGGATGCCTGATGCGGATAATGCGTATATTGTGGAGGCAATAGAAAAAGGAAAGCTCTCGCGAAGCGAACTTGCAGCTTGTGCGAAGCGTACGCTTGAAATGATTATTGATATGGAATAACTAAAAAATTTAAAACTTATTTTTGGGGAAAAGGGTGAAAAATGAATCAGGTTATAGTAAGAAACAGCCGTGGTGAACAATATTTATGCGCGGCACGGAAAAAATTTTATGAAGTTGACGGAAATCTTTCGGAAACTACTTCGAAAATGTTTTTTTGCCACTTTACGGATATACATTGTGATTGGAAACGGTTTGATAATGTGATTGAGATAATTAAATATTTTAATCCTTTTTTTGCTGTACATACAGGGGATTTGGTTTGCTGGGATTCACAAAGCGATACAAACTATTTTTATGATGAAACGACTAAGCTTGATATACCCGTATATAATTGTATCGGAAATCATGAAACCTTTAAAGGCGATGTGGTTTTGACAAATGAATATCTGCATAACCGATATATAAGACCGTTGAAAAATAATATTATAACAACGGGAAAGGGATATTATTACACCGATTTTGCAGAGCATGGTGTGCGGCTTATTATTCTTAATAATTACGAAAATGAAAAGGTAAAAAAGTACAGCGATAGAATATATGAAATAAATCAGGAGCAGATCGACTGGTTTATTAAAGTATTGAAAGATAGTGAGCAATTAGATTTTGGCGTTATCATCGCTTCACATGAGGCGGACGAGCCTGTTCTTCCGGGAAGCAACAAGCTCGGTTTTTGTCAAAGGATTGAACCGCATCCATGGGGAGCGCCCGAAGCGAAACATCCTCATATTATTGCGGATATTGTTGATGCGTTTCAAAACGGAAAAGAATTGAAAAAAGAATATCAATGGAAAAAATCCGGAAATGCTGTTATTGTAGATTGTTCCTTTGAAAAAAAGTCCGAATTTATTTGCTATATTAACGGGCATAGGCACGGCGACTATATTGGGTATCTTCCCTCATATCCGAAGCAGCTTTCGCTGGGAATGACCTGTTCGGGGTGCTTCCCGGAGGAGTATCACAATATCGGCGATGAAATTTCAGATTTGCCGAGAATACCCGAAACAATTTCTGAAGATGCGGTTAATTTTTATGTGCTTGACAGAGTGAACAAAATAATTTCTGTTGTTAGAATGGGGGCATCGGTAAACGATTTGTTTGAAGAACGCATTGCGGCAAAATTCCATTACGGGATGAATTGAATGAGGGGATTTTAGGGGTGAGATTTATGGAATTAAACAAAAGAGATAAAGAACTGCTTGAACGCACGCAAAAAATATTGGAAGGGAATATTTATCCTTCTGCGGGGTATCCGTGGAGTCCGTACAGATGTGTAACACCCGGGCGCCAAACGTTTGACGGAATTTGGAATTGGGACTCGGCTTTTCATGCCGTTGGATTGGCAAGAATGGATACAGAACTTGCCAAAGAGAGCGTCAGGGGATTTTTTAAGTTTCAGCATGATAATGGCTTCTTGCCGGATTGTATCAGAGAAAACGGCAGCATTGTCGATGCACTTTCAAAACCGCCCGTTTTTGCATGGGCCTGCGAGATAATATATCATATGGATCAAGACATTGGATTCATAAAAGAACTTTATCCGCTGCTAAAGCGCAATGCGGATTGGTGGTATGACAATAGGTGTTATAACGGGATGTTTTTTTATGACGCGGAGGAGAAAGACAGCGCGGATTATATCCGTTATGTGAAATATGAATCCGGCTGGGATAATTCTGTCCGCTGGGATAAGGGAATAACCGAATATTGGGCAATAGACCTTAACTGTTTTATGGTTATGTTTATGCGTGCGATGAAGCATTTGGCGCATTTTCTCGGTCTGGAGCAGGATTGCACCGATTGGGAGGAAAAAGAAAACAGCCTGACAGACCTGATTAACAGATATCTGTGGGACAGCGAAAAAGGTTTATACGGTGATACAAATAAATTGACAGGCGAGACTTCTGCTGTTTTAACACCTGCAAGCTTTATGCCGTTGTTTGTCGATATAGCTTCAAAAGAGCAGGCAGCGCATATGGCAGGTTTGGCGAAAAGCAATTTTAAAGAAAAAATGCCCACGGTTTCTTTTGACAATCCCGAATATTCCACTGATTATTGGCGAGGGCCGACTTGGCTCAATGTGGCATATTTTGCGGCGAAGGGGCTAAAAAATTATGAATTTGAGATTGCGGATAAAATAAAAGAAAATATTCTTAATATGTGTTATAACGAAAAAAGGGGAATATACGAAAATTATGATTCTGAAACCGGGAAAGGCTTGTGCTGCGATCATTTCAGTTGGAGTTGTGTCTTTATAAGGGAATTTATATTGAATTGGTAAGGCGGCGCTTATCAAACCTCTGAATTTGTGTGTTTTAAAACAGTTAAACAGGAAAGGTGATTTTGTACCCCGTTTTATTGTTTCCGTTTCATGGAGCGTGATGTTGGGTGCGGGGGGGGGGGGGG
>CBCTZG010000027.1:0-35473 GCA_965151315.1 uncultured Clostridia bacterium | reverse complement strand
AAACCTACATTTTTTCCTCGGCGTTTTCTTTCATTTTATCACTGGCGTTGACATTCCTTTGATAGTGATAGGTAAGGCTTTGATATTATCTCTACCTTTTCCCCCACTCTACACCGTGCTTGCGACTTTCACCGCACACGGCGTTCCATCAATATTTACTTATTTTCTACAATCTCACAATTCCCAACTAATACTCTAAATTTATTTAACCTCGAATAGTTTATTATGCAATTTGAAAGGTTTTTTAAGCATTCTTTTATGGTGGCTTCTGTTGTTGCGTGAATTAAAGTGTGAATTATGTCTGTTACAAAGACCAAGTTATCATAATCATCTGTTCCACCCAACGACTTTGGAATTTTATGATGTGCGTGCATTTGTCCGAGTTTCAAGTATTCCCCAGTTACAAAACATTTACCTTGTTGTCCTACATATAATGAAATTCTGTTATCATTATATTCTGCACTCCTGCTTTTCGCAGGATTTGACATAATGTATTCAAGTACATTTTTGCTTATGCTTTGCAACTTATCGTGAATAATTTTCCGTCCCTCTTCCGTATAATTACAAGTTGCTTGTTTAAAGCCCTTTATTGTTCTTGTAGTTATTGCCGGAATTGGATATAATGCAATACCTTGCACAAATATAATTTTCCTATTATAGCTACCATAGTATTTTATGTATGCTTTATTTTTATTACCTTTATTACTTGCTATATTCTTAGTTCTGTTTTTTAAGGTTCGGTCAACATCAAAGGCTATTCTGTTAAAATCGCAATTTACACATACCGCCATACTGTAGTAGTTGTGCATACCCAAAACTGCTGAATTGTATTCATACACACTTTCTACAGAGTTGTATTTCTGCATATTTTTGATTTTGTCTTTCAGATTTTCTTTACAGTTTTTAATAGCTTTATCTGTCATATGCGACCTAATGACATATTTATCTCCCTTTTTCCATTGTTTCAGCTTAATTCCTAAAAACTCTGAATAATGTCTTTTTAGATTGACAATTTTTGATTTTTCAGGGCTTATTTCTAAATTTAATCTTGCCTTTAACCAATCTCTTGTTGCAATGAACATTTTTTCAGCTGTTTTTCTGTCTTTACAGAAAAGCTTGAAATCGTCAGCGTATCTTACAAAGAATACCTCTTTCAAATTACTTTGTTTTAAGGCTCTCAACCGATTACTATCATTACCATATTCTTTGTGTGTTTTGTGTGTTTCCCATTGATTTGAAATCCACCAATCCAATTCATTTAATACGATATTTGATAGTAATGGTGATAATATTCCACCTTGCGGAACACCTTTTGTCGGTATTCCTTCGCCTTTAATTTCAGCCTTTAACATTTTAGAAATTATACATAGTAAATTTTTATCTTGTATTCCCAAAGACCATATTTGCTTCAATAATTTTGCGTGATTAACATTATCAAAGAAACCTTTAATATCAATGTCAACCACAAATTGAAAATCGTGTCTATTGGTCAACTTCATCATTCTTGCCATTGCGTGATGAGTGCTTCTGTTTGGTCTGAAACCATAACTATGCTTATGGAATTTTGCCTCACAGATTGGTTCTAATACTTGCTTTATACATTGTTGTATAAGCCTATCTTCTATTGTAGGAATACCCAAAGGTCTTGTTTTTCCATTTAGCTTTGGAATTTCTACCCGTCTAACCGATTGTGGATGATAATTCCTAAGTCGGTTCTTAACATAGTTTATTAACTTTTCGGGTTCGCTTTTTCCTAAATCAATTATTGTTGATTTATTCGTGCCTTTTGTTTTACTGCCTTTATTTTTCTTAATATTCCTATATGCAAGCATTATATTTTGTTCATTGATTATTAAATCGACAAGGTTTTTGAAACAATGATTTTTAGTAGATTTGTCATATAGTTCGTCATAAATTGCCTGAATATCGTAGTATTCGTTATTCCTTAGTTTTTGTTTCTTTTTGAGTTTAGTTGTCATAAGTCGGCATTACTCCTTTGTGAGTATTAGCCTCTTTTAGTCATACTCGAACCTTATGTAATTATTAGATAATTGTTTGTTTGTTGTAGTTTTAATGTAAATATTGACTTGTGGCTGTTCCTCCACTTCCATTACAGAAGCTTCAACGGTCGTGCCACTACTCTCACTAACATTAAGGCAAGTTATATCTATACGACTTTCCTTGCCAACACTTCTTTGAAATTAAGTTCTCTGTGTTGTTAGCTTTCTGCGTTCCGATAATTCTATCCTTGCATATATCCGTAGGTTTTCCCTCTGAGCCTGTTTGCTTGATATCGCCTTTAACGATATAAGGATTTTCATAACAAAGATTTTTACTCATCCTCACAAACCTTGCACTTATGGCAATTATAGCTTTTCAGCTAATGCTGGGTTTAGACTCTTACATTCGGGAATTCGTCATTTACACGCTTTCTTGTAGTAAAATTCTAACCATAGATATTTTATGGACTCCCGACCTATCATACACTCGACCACCTCTGGTTCGCATTTCCTCGACATTACTCGTTAGGGTGTACTCTCAGCCGACTTCACCGAGCTTTTGACACTTTTATGCTTAATCATAATCGTGCCAATCGGAGTATCAGAGTAAGCATTTCAAGGCGTTACCCTATCATTCTACTTATTAAATTATCAGTTAATGAAATAAGACTTTTGTCATTATTTCATCGCTATGTTTTACCTCAATCGTAGTTTAATACCACTATTAAGCTGCATAGCAACGCATCGCACCTTTGTCCCATACATAATCCAGCGCCATAAACATTCCCAGCGGTTTTAGGTGGTCTGTCATCTCTGAAATATCAAGTACGATATACTTGTTATCCAAATCCACATTGGTTTTACCGCCGAAACCGGACAGCGAGCCTACCGCAAACTTTTCTATCATAAGCGCCAGCGGCTTTGTTTCGTCCTTTGACAAAAGCTCCTTATACAAATCCTTTAAGGTAGGCATATCCTTAAAGCCGCCGTTTTCTTTGAACAGGGATTTATTCTCAAAGTCGATACCGAATTTATTGTATGTTCGTATTACTGCACCATCCAGAAGGTTCAGTTCATTCTGGGTAATATCGCTCTTTACCAATGAGAAGAAAATCATCAGCTTTTGAAGTTTTTCTGCCAAGATGGAATCGTCTCTTGTATCGCCCTTAATTTCATAATCTGTTGAAAGGCTTGTCTTTCGTATTTCCATGATATTAATACAATCCTTTGACGACGGCGCTATGCGGATATATTTCCCTCCAACTGCGTAACAGGAGTCCGCGAACTCATGTCCCTTAATCGGAGCGAGAATAAACACCTGCGTACCCTGCATTCTCATTCTGAGAGCCAAACACTGCATCAGAAAGGTTTTGCCTGCGCCCGACATACCAAGAATACAGCCGTTTGCATTGGAATATTTATCGCTGTCGAATATATCAAGAATGGCAATGGAGCTGTTGTATTTATTTAACCCGAGGAATATTCCGTCCGGATCATATATCTCAAAGGATGAGAATGGAAAGGAGGCTGCAAGAGAATCGGTCAGCACATTCCGGCGTGCTTTGCGTTCAATATCGGGATCAACCGAAAGTATAGGCAGCGCAGATAAAAAGCATTGTTCATGCTTGTAATCCGCACGCTTGCACACCATACTCATGGAACTGCACAGCGTTATTACGTCGTTTACTCGCAGCTCCAAATCCTCCTCATTTTCCGCCGTTACCTCAATAACGGTCGTCATATAGTAAAAATCCTGATTGGCGCGGTTAATCCCCTCTTTAAGGTAAAAGCCGCTTGATATTGCGTCGTCCAGTTCTTCATAATCCTGCCTTGTATCTCCCACCTCGCGCATACGGCTGCGGTTTAACATCGTCTTTTGGGATATTCTCGATAAAATCTTATCCCGCGGCATTTTGCGAAAGGTAAAACTGATACCGATATTATCCCCCGCTTCAACCAAAGGCGAAAGCCATGCCGCCTCATTCTTCGTCCGATAACCGTAGCCCGTGACATACAGATACGAATGATATACGCCGTCCACCACAATATAGTCCCTGCTGCCGTTATCAACAGAGGCGGGCGCAAGAATATCCAGCACCGTGGTTTGACCTGTCCACAGCTCCGGTATCTGCTCGGTCTGCTCCCTCACAAATTTCTGTTTAAGCCTATGCATTACGGATGGCTTCTTGCGTTTTTTGGTTTTTTCTTTACCCTCGGTATCTGCTTTCTTATCTTCATTGCCTGTACTGTCAGCTTGTCCTTTTTCGGTTTTAAATTTCGTTTCATGAAAATCCTCCTCTGCTTCAAATTTTCCGAATGTCATTTTTCTGATCTCCTCGTTATTCTGCTTCATGCTCAGCGCCTCCTTCGTATATATGAACTTCTTCAAACATACTTCCGGCAAAATTCCCGGGCTTTACAAACTTTGCCGTATGCTTATTAATAATCCCGTAAAACAAATCAATTAAAAAACCGTCGTCCATAATATTTAAAACCTCCAGACCGCACTGGGACAAATACCGCTGCGCCTTGTATGCTTCGTCTCCCAAAGCGCGGCATACCTCCGCAAAGGAATTGTCCTTTGTTCCGAACTGTTTTCCTGCATACTCAAACACAATAAAAAACCTCTTTTTAACCGCTGTATTATCCGAAAGACCTTTTACAAACTCCATTTCATCAAGTATCATATTACAGCAAGACTCATTACGCTCAGTCTCCGACAGCCTGTTTAGTTTTCCGAGATATTCACCGATATCCGCCCGCTGCGTCAGTACCCGTATCTGAAGATTGTCAGGCGCGATTTTCAAGTATGATGCAAAGTAATAGATGATATTTTCCTGCTCCACCTCGCTCTTTAGGTAAAAGTTGACGGGAATAACCTCTACAACCTTGATGTATCGCCCATCCTTTAAGATAATGATACCGTTTCTTATATTTTCAACCGGCAGCCATTTCTGCGTGCTGTTTTCATAATATCTGCCAGATGAATTTCTCGCATTTTTCTGCGACAGTTTAAATGTTTTCATTTGACCTCACCCCGGTACTCTATGATTTTTCTGTTCTTCAGCCAATTCCACCAGCTTTTTGCAAACACCGTCAGCGAATCGTCATTAATGCCAAGCAGGGCAAACCCGCCCACAGGTATCACAAAGACTGCCGATATAATTATTTTCCATGTCAGCCCCACGGGTATCAGCTTAAAAATGAGATAGATAAAGGGCAGGGATAAAACCCCTGCCTCTATCACATTGCGTATCCCGAACAGTCCTAAAAGCTTTCCGCTGTCCTCAAAATTTGAGGGTATATAAAACTCGTTCATTTTATCCCTGTCCTTTCATCATCTTTTCCCGCTGCAACAAAGCAGCAGGTTATAACCAAACCGAATATTGCACCGCCTGCAAAACATATAATTTTTCCTAACATATTTATAACCTCCATTTTCATTTTTTATAAAAAAAGACTTGCCATACTTTTACAGTACAACAAGTCTTGTGCTTATAGCGTTGTTCTTCGATTATTTTAATAACCAATCGAGTACATTCATCTGTTTGATTCCATTGTGCGAAGTGAGAGGCTCATCATCCATCGTAAGCAAATACTTAGGATTGTGATCTGAGATACTGTCAAGCGGTTTTAGCTCTCTGTCAAGCACAGCATCGTCGATCACGGTATATGCTACCTGATAATATTCAGGGCCTTCTTCACCTATGGCAATAAAGTCTATTTCCGTACTGCCGACCTTGCCTACATAAACCTCGTATCCCCGGCGCAGCAGTTCCAGAAATACCACATTTTCTAATATATGCCCTCTATCTGCTTTTTTTGTTCCGAGCAAATAATACCGAAGACCGATATCTGCGATATAGTATTTACCGCCGGTTTCAAGAAGCTGTTTTCCCTTTACATCATATCTTTCTGCTTTGTAGATGATGAAACTATCCTGCAATGCTTTCAGATAATTTTCCACAGTATTTACGGATATTTTGCTTCCTGCAGAAGTCAGGGAATTAGCTATTTTCGTAGCTGAGGTAGGATTGCCGATATTATCGAATATAAAACGGATTACATTTTCAAGCATCGGGACGTCAAGTATTTTTTTCCGCGAAACAACATCCTTTAGAACAACAGAATTGTATATCCCCTCAAGATATATGCTCTTTGCCTTCTTGCCCGAAAGTTCCAGTATATAGGGAAATGAACCATTTTCAATATATTCCCGGTATTTTCTTGTCAGGTCTGTGGTATCACCGAGAGCTGTTACATATTCCTTAAAAGAAAACGGCTGCATCTTTATTTCAACATATCTGCCGGACAGCAGTGTTGCAAGTTCGCCCGAAAGAATATTCGCATTGGAACCCGTTATATATAAATCTACATTCTTCTTTATATACAGCCCGTCACAAGCCTCTTGAAAATCCTTAACCTTTTGCACTTCATCCAAAAACACATAATTTTTCTTATCAGGCAAAAGCCTTTCGCTGACATAACCGTATAAATCCTTATGGTCTTTAATTTCATCAAATTCCGGATCTTCGAGATTGACTGCAAGCATCTGTTCCTCTGCAACACCTGTGCTTTTTAAATATTCCCGGTACAGTTCATACAAGGTAGACTTTCCGCAGCGGCGAATACCAGTCGCAACTTTTATCAATTCTTTATCCTTAAATTCTTTCAGCAGATTTAAGTAATCATTTCTCGGTATCATGATTTCGCCTCCCATCTTTTTATAAAATGATTATAACAAATTTGCGTCTGTTTGTCAAGTTTATTCATTTGATTTAACAAACTTCGCATTGTCGATGTCATTTGTTCATTCTATATTATTATTTAAAACAACATGAATTATACAGCTTGTTTATTTTGATAAGCTCCAGAACGGCCCGCCCGCAGCAGCGTCACCTCTGGCTTCATTTAATATGATTGACATGTCCCATTCCTGTCCGCTTCGTTTATAACTTGCCGGATCTGCGACAAGCACCTTTCCGCTTTCTGTAATACCCCTCAATACGATAAAATGACCGCTTGAAGTAAAATGACCTTTAGCCATAATTGCAATTACCAGATGACCGCTTGATAAATGTTGCTGCAACTCCCTTGCACTTGAGCGTCCAAGCTTTTCCACTTTCAAACCGTAATGCTTCGCACCCTCCGGTATCAGCGAATGATAGCTGCCGTTTCCCTCGCAGCGATGTCCGTTTGCAACCGACCATGCACACACAGCAGGCGGATCAACATTCTTCCCCGTCAGCGTTGAAACAGCAATTGCAAGAGATGTGGGGCCGCACCCTGCTGCTCCTATCGTACTTGACTTTCCGTACATTTTATTCGACCAACGCTCGTCAAGCTGATTATAGTAAACAACCTGTGTTTCCCCGGCTTCACCCAGAATAACGCCGTCATAGCTCGGCAGTCCGCCTATATCGCCAAATTCACTGTTCGGATCAAGATACTGGTCATTAAGGCTTGAATACATAAGGTTCGCCCAGTTCTTTTCTTCATCGGTAAAGCCGAGTTCATTCATAATTTCATTAGGCGATTTATTATGAATTTCTCCTGTTTCCTCATCCTTTGTGAAGCTGTTTGCTACCGAACGCTTTACATCAGCTTCTGAAATATCCTCAATTTTCTGTTTTGACCGCACCGACTCTATAGATATTAGCCAATATATATTCGGATTTATGCCTTCCTCCTGTTCGGCTATTGTTTCCTCATAACATTGTACCAACGCCGAACCGTGACGGTTTCTTGCAATCAGTTCCGTATCATTCACCGTTGCCCAGCTAAAAAGCATCTGCGGTACTGCACAGATAACAATAATCGGCAACATTGTCATAAATATTGATATACTAATGATTATTGCAATTATCTTTGGCGACAACGCTTCGACCACGCCTTGAGCTACCGCTACAAAGTTACCCGCCGCAATTCCACTTCCTGCCTTTACAGCGCCTTTTATTATCTGTGCTCCGCGCGCAGCTTTTTGGTATCCGCTTCTACTGTTTCCTTTTTCTATTGTTATCACCCCAATTCTTTCTGTGCTCACGTTCTTTTCTATATCGTTGCTGCAGGTTCTCCTTTTGATAGTAAGACTTTTTCACCTTCTTATTCGCCGCAGCAGGATTAAATTTTCCATGTTTGTATTCATGATTGACACGCTGCTGTGCCATTTCCGACTTTTGATGTACCTCGTTAAATCTATTATTGCGGTTTTCAAACCTATGTTCCGTATTATTCTGTTCAAAGCGGTCGGAATACATCTGCGTATTGCCGCCCAAATTCACTCTTCCCATATTCACGCTGCCGGCATTACCACCGATTTCCGTGCTGTGAACATTGCCGCCTGATATATTGCCTACATTTGTGCGGCTGCCTTTTACATCGGAACGGTTCTGAACAGCTTCAGAAGAAGAAATAGCTTTATTTCCGTTTTTACTCACACTGCCCGAAACGCTCTGATTTACACTACCCGATTGAATCGGAGCAGATATAATTGATGTGCCGGATTTATGTACATCTAACGATTTTCCACTGTTCACGCTGCCGGTATTCTGCATACTGCTTTGTATAATGCTGTTCATTGGGTTTTCCGCTGAAGGATTGACTCCTGCCGTATTCCTTGGCAAAGGAGGCCGCATTGTATTTCTGCCATGCGCAACTGTTCTATTTTGAACCATATTAACACCGCCGCTATTTTGCTGATTTTCCGCATAGTTTGAAGAATTTACGCTACCGAAGCTTCCTCCACGAACTACATGTGGCTTCATACCGCCAGAAGATGCTGACGAAGCAGGCTTTGCGGTATTACCGGTTAGGTCTGCATTTACGGACGCAATTCCGTTATTCATACCGCTGATGTTTGCACCTCCAATATTAACTCCGCCCGCATTATTTACATTGGCTCCTCCGCTCGAATAGCCGTTGTAAGCCGCATGACTGCCTGTATTGCTTATATTGTTTTCTCTGCCCATATTAGTTGTATGACCGTCACCGGAATATGCACTTCTAAACCGTGAACCGGTGGGATTAGCGCTGCGGTTTCTGCCACTGAAATTACCATTCCTGCCAGATCTGCCGCCGCTGCCACCTTTGGCACTTGCCATGCTGCGACTAACCAAAGAACCCATTGTTCTCACCGCCACCATTGTCATCATTCCCGGAATACGCGAACCTATTCCCGCACCTGTCTGAGCCGGATTTAAGCCGATTTTTCCGATATGGCTGTCAATCTTTCTGGCTACACGGGTAAGCGCCACAACAAATACCAGCCAGATAAGCACTCCACCCGAGTTCATCTGCGACATTGCCGACATAATCAGCTTAAGAAACACGATGTTCATTATCATCATTACGAGCATTGAACCGTACATCCTACACCAACCCTTGAAAATATCGTTTGTGTTTTTACTTCCGCCCATTGCAAAGGCAAGCGGCGCAAAAAAGGTCAGTACGCTTGTAATCACATACCGCTCTCCGATTTCAAACAGCAGCTTAACCATCTGAACCATCAAAACCACCCCAACTATAATGACAAGCAGCCATTTTGCGCCTGCACCTAACGAAAACATACTTTCATCCGGCGTAGTTACAATTATGGAAGTAGGCATTTGCAGCATATCGATTACCGTGCCGGTTATCCCTGAGCAGATATCGCAAATCTGCCGTGAGGCAAGGAGCAGGAAAGCAAAAACAAATGTACGCAAAAAGATTAATTTGGGATCCTCCGCCTCAAAGCCGGCGCCTGACATCATAGCTTTAAGCGACTGGAACACTAAATTACCAATTAGAAGCGCCCAGCCAAGCGCTATAAACACATTTACAATATCCGTGATAACCGGGGCAGTTCGTTCAAAGTAGGACAAATCCATACTCATCACTCCTAAAAGCTCACCGGAAGCATACGCCATAATATCAAGCATCATTTCATAGATCCATTCCACCAATCCTTTTAGTATCGGTTCTAACATTTTTCTGCCTCCAAAATCATCCGGTTATGGTATTGAGTCCTGACAACAGCGGGCGAACATAGGCAAGAAATGCACCAATCCCGTTAATGATAGCCCATGCAATCCATATACGCTTGAGCCAATCCACACTTTGGTCTACCTTCTGCTGATTATTCGACAGCTTCATTCCCACAACGCATACTGTTGTCATAAGCGCTGCCAAAACCGTACTGATGCCTGCAATCTTGTTATAGACGTCTACGATAATTCTGTTTGCAACTGTCCACATATCCTCAACCGCAAATACCTGCACTGCCAAAAGCGCCATCATATAAACAACAATAGGCAGGACGCGGGTTATAAATCGTTTTAATCTCTGTTTCATAACAAATTCCTTTCTGCAAGAATAAAAATCAAGATAAAATTGTTCGGATTGCCGCTTTGCGGAGCAACGATGTACTTTGTGTACTTCAAAGCTCCGCCAAGCGGTGAGACCGGGCAATTTTAGCCGGTTTTTAATAGCCTGTTCTTGGCATTTCAATATGCGTATAGTTATATACCTTCGTTACCCATCTTGAGACACTTGTAATCCATTGACCGTTATACACGCCGCCTACATCTGCCTGATTAACAAAACTTGCTCCATTCGGTAATCCTGCAATGGAATGCGCATACAGATACGGTGTTTCTACCTGTGCAAATCCGGCTTTTACATGTCCGAATACAAACATAATTTCCGTGATATACTCATTTGAGGCAAGCCCTAAGGCTGCGTTTGAAATATCCAATGCGTAGTTGCGGCTGGTGGAGAGGTTGTCATTTATTGTCCGGTATTCTCCGTTTGAAAGATTTGTCTGATACACAATCTTGTAGCTGAGCTGCTGATTGTATGTACCTGTCACCAGCTTTTCACTGCGGATTGCCGACGGCAGGGTATCCCGCCAATAGAAGCTATCAAGTGGGACGCTTGAAGTGTTCGCAATATTGGTAAAAGTATATACCAGCGGATTATTCGGCATGACCTCATTATACCCGCGCTTAATAATGGAAACTCCTGTTGATACTGACTTATCCAGCACCTCAAAAGTTACAATCTGCCCGGAAAATTCAAGGTTTGCCGTCATGACTGTTTCATTAACAGAATAATATGCCGGCGCCTGTGTTTCCCGCACCGTATAAAGTCCAAGCGGCAAGGTCTTTGAAGCAGCTCTGCCGTTCTTATCTGTTTTAACGGTATCGACAATATTTCCGCCTCTGTCATATATTTCAAAAGTTGCTCCTTCTAAAAGACTTCCCGCCGCAAGTCCGTTGATTTGGTTATCATCTGCTGACTTTTTCACAATCTGTATCTGCGCCTGTGTCGGGGTGTTGTACCATGTAATATTGGAGGTCTGTCCATATTCAACATAGAAGGTCTTTACCTCTGTATCAATCACATATCCCTGCGGTACAGAAATCTCACGGATATAATATTTCCCGTCCTTTAAATCGGTATTGTCCATATACACATAACCGTTTTGGTCGGAGGTATATTGTGCAACGGGATTACCGTATCTATCGGATACAAGGAAAGTTACGCCATAAATGCCTTTACCCGTTGTCGAATCTACCTTATGGATAAGAAATGAGGAGGCTTTCCGGTTTGTCAGCGTTACCCTTGTGATTTTGCCGTCCTTTACCTCAACGTCGTGCGGCTCGGAGTCAAGAATATACCCGCTTGCCGCTTTCTTTTCCACAATGGTGTACCAACCGTTTTCCAGTCCGTCAATGTCAATCACACCGTTTGAATCGGTGCGGTAAGTACCCACGCGCCGACCGTTCATATATTCAACTTCAAACTCTACATTACGGATAGGCCGGCGTGTTTCTTCGTCAAGCTTTGTAATACGGATACCGCCGACTGACTCGTTGTAGAAGGTCAGCTCATGCGTTTCGCCCGATTTCAGCTTTATCGTCTGTGGCTTTGTATCAAGCGTGTATCCGTCCGGCGCTTCAATCTCAGTTACGATATATGTATCCGTTTCCAGCCCATAAATGTGTATCATACCATTGCGGTCGGTAGTGTATCTGCCGTTAGCGTTTCCGACAACACTGCCGTCGTCCCTTGTCACCTTGAATACCGCCCCGTAAAGCGGCTCTCCTGTGCGCTTATCAAGCTTTGTGATAATAAGCCCGCTGTCAGGTTTGTTGTAAAATGTAAGGGTTTGTATATCGCCCTTATTGATAACAACAGTCTGTGAAACCGTTTCCAAAACATAGCCGTCCGGCGCTTTGGTTTCGGTAACAACCAAGGTCGTTCCTGCCTCAATGCCTGTAATATGGATTTGTCCTGTTTGGTCGGTTACATAAATGCCGTTTGAACTTGTTGCCCCGCCCTGATTTGCCACAAATTCTCCGCTTGAGGTAGTTACCTTAAATTCAGCGCCCGCAAGCGGTTGCTTGGTTTGGCTATCGAGCTTTCGGATAATCAGACCACCATCGGCGTAGTTTTCAAATTCTACAGTGATAACATCCTGCTCCTTGCCTGAAATATATACTGTTTCGGGTGCATCATTGATGATATATCCGTCAGGCGCCTTTGTTTCCTCCACGATATATGTACCTGCTTTCAATCGGTTTATTACGATTGTACCGTTTACCGAGGTCGTATATTCGCCGATTACCGTACCGCCGGTGCCGCTTGTACCAGAAAGATAACGTATGCGGAATTTTGCCCCCTGCAAAACCTTTCCCGTTACAGCGTCGGCCTTCTTTATTACCAATGCCGAAAGCGGAATATTTTCAAATGTCACCTCTTTATTTTCTCCGGCTTTGATATATATTTCCTGCGCCTTGTCCTTTATTTTGTATCCGTCCGGCGCTTCTGTTTCGGTAATCTTGTACCAACCGTCTTTTAAGTTATATAGCTTAATCTGACCGTTTTCATCAGTTTGAAAGCTGCCCATATCGTTAATTTCGCCCGTAAAAGTATTTCTTGATGCATAAACGATGTTAAACTTTGCGCCTTTTAATACGTCTTTTGTAATGCTGTCTACCTTATTGATTGTCAGGCTCGGTTTTGGATAATTCTTGAACCGCACCACACTCGTTCTATTCGGCGCAAGCGTTACAAGCTGCGGATTTTCGTCAAGCAAATATCCGTTGGGCACACTCTTTTCTATTACCTCATAGATACCTGTATCAAGATGAGTCAATACTGCTTCGCCGTTTTCGTCCGTGACAACGGTATTCTCTGTTTCACCTTCCGCTTTCTTCACTAAAAAGCCTACCCCCGCCAGCGGTTCGCCTGTTAAAGCGTCTGTTTTTACGATTTTCAGGCTCGGTTTTTCCTCATTGACAACTACAAGCTGAGATTGTTTCCCGCCGAACAGCTCCACATGATACTCCGTACTGTTCAGCACATATCCGCTTGGAGCTTCAATTTCCTTCACGGAATATACACCCGGCTCCAGATTGTCTATCTCAATACTGCCGTTTGTCTCTGTGATACGGTCAAGATAATTACTGCCATCCTCAATCTTTGCAATTCTGAAGGCTGCGCCCGACAGATATTTATTGTTGTACGCGTCGTACTTCAGAATTTTAAGCGACGGTTTCTTTGTATCGGTAAACACAAAGGTTGCATATTCATTGCCGTTTACCTGCACAATACGCTCGGCGTCGTCAATCAGGTAACCGTCCGGCGCTTTTAACTCTGTAACGGTATATGCGCCCGGTTCAAGATTATCCAATCTTACCTCGCCGTTTTCATCGGTGGTATATTCCTTTTCAAAGCTGCCGCCGACTTTTTTGAATTTGAATACCGCATTTACAAGCGGCTGCATTGTATCAGCGTCCAGCTTTACCAAACGCATATATGGCTTTTGGTCGTTTAAGAATACGAGAATTGCTCGTTCGCCGCTGTCCTCTGTTATCTCAATCGACTGCGGCGTGGAATTTACAATATGTCCGTCATCCGATGCAATCTCTTTCGCGGTATATGTTCCGGGTTTTAAATCGTGCAGCAGGATTTCACCGTTCATATTCGTGATATATGTGCCTATAAGCGTAGTATCCAGATATACCTCGAATTTGGTATCCGCCATTGGTTTTCCTGTTAAGCTGTCATACTTTTTTATTGTAAGGCTCGGCTTTCTTGTATTTGCAATCACCACGCTGTTATTTGTTCCTGCCTTGACTTCAATATGGCGTATTTCATCATTTAAGAGATATCCGGACGGGGCGGTAATTTCCTGCACTGTATAGATACCCTCGTCAATGCCCTCCAGCACAATCTCGCCGTTATCGTCAGTCGTCTTATCTACCGTCATACTCCCGGAAAGGTTCGCAATTCTGATTACAGCGCCCGAAAGGGGCTTTAATGTATCAGCGTCCAGCTTTTTTACTGTCAGGTTTGGCTTTTTCGTATTGGTAAAGATGAGCTGCACGTTTTCTCCCGCGATTGCTTCAAAGGTGCGGCTTTCGCTATCAATGACATACCCCTCCGGCGCGGCTGTTTCCGTCACAGAATATGCACCCGGTTCCAAATCGGATAAATCAATTTCACCATTTCTGTCAGTTGTATAATCCTTTGTAAAGCTGCCGTCCAGTTTTTCAATACGGAATACTGCGTCCGCAAGCGGTTTCTTGGTTTCCGCGTCAATCTTCGTAATACCGATTCCCGGCTTGGTTTTGTTAAAAAAGATAAGATGCGCGCTCTTTCCCGCAACCAATTCTACCGACTGCGGGCACCCTTGCACAATATGGCTTGAATCAGTCTTGATTTCCTTTACGGTATACGTCCCCGGTTCTAAATCGGTAAGTTCAATAAGCCCATCTGCGTTCGTCTTATATTCTCCAATCAAGGTTGTATCCTTATACACTGCAAAGGTCGTGCCTTGCATCGGCTTTAAGGTTTCAGAGTCCAGCTTTTCAATCACAAGTCCCGGCTTTTTCTCATTTGTCAGCACAAGAACAGGATCATCGTCAACCGCCGGATTGTATGGATTTACATATATTCCGTGTTTCTCGCTGTCTAAAATATATCCTTTCGGAGCGACACTTTCCTCAATTTCATAATATCCCTCGGACAATCCCGAAATTCTTGCATAACCGGCATTATCAGTCTTAACCGTTGTAACAAGCTTTCCGTCCTTATATACCTTAAATACCGCACCGATAACTGCATCATTAGTGGATTTATCCATTTTTACCAGCGTAAGCGTGGGTTTACGGATATTTTTAAAGGTCAGCGTAATATCCGCCGTTCCGTCCCATGTAAAGGTTTGGATTTCGCTGTCCTTTTCATAGCCGTCGGGAGCCTGCGTCTCATACGCCTTGTATGTACCAAACGGCAGCGACGTACCAATAAATTCAATTACGCCGTCATGGCTTGTTGAAGCGTCTGTCGTATAGCCTCCGTCTATCTGCTCAAGCCTAAAGACAGCGTCTTTCAGCGACGCGCCGTTTTGTGCGTCGGTCTTTTTGATTTTAACGCTTCTGAAGCTGCTGTTTTTTACCGTAACCGTTGCCGTCTGTCCCCGCGGTACGCTCACAGTCATAGGCTCGGCTTTCAGGCAGCCCTCCGGCGCTTGCAGCTCTTCCAAAGTGTACTGTATATCAGGATTAAGATACTCCCATATGATTTCACCGTTCTGATTACTTGTACCCTCAAAGCTGCTGCCGTCCGTTCCCGTCAGCCTGAATATTGCTCCCGGAAGCGGCGCGCCCATTCCGTCCACCTTATTCAGTATCAGCCTGCCATAGACAGACACTACTTCATTCCATTTTAAACTGCCGATGCAATTTACGCTTGTATATGCGGGATCGGCTATGATGTAGCTCTGCTGGGTATTATCGGTATTGTTGGCAAGATAGAGATTGTACTGCGCGGCTGTAGAGGATGCATGAATTGTGACGTCTCCCGACTTCGGCGTTGCCCGGACAGGCATACAAAGCTTGAACTGCCCCACATACTCGCTGCCGTTGTCGTTTATATCGGTCACTCTGATTGCAGTCGGAGTCTTATATCTTGTAACACCGTCCCAGAATACAGTATCAAGAACATTATTGCTTAAGTCCGTCATGATAGTACCTTCGGGCGCATTCTCCGTCCAAAGCTCAATAAAGTAATCATGTTTCCATGTAGAGGTTGCGGACGCCACGGTAAACGGGCGGGTATAGTACTCCACTCCGTTAATGGTTTCAAGTTTAATACCATAGTAATTTTTTTCGGCTGCTTCTGAAATACCGTGCTGCGTTTCTATATTTACAATCGAGCCGGGTTCTTCCATTCCCGTCCTGATACTAAGCCCCGTTTTATATATTCTGTCCCAATGCTTGGCATTATCAAGAATAATCTGAATAGCGCGGTAAATACGTATTTTCTGAGCGTTCTCATACTGGACGGGAAGCGTTGTTCTGCCGTTTGTAAAATCAGTGCCTTCGATTGCAAGCTGTCCGAGAGTCGCCCATATGGAAAACTGGGTTGCATTGGCAAATTCATTCTCAGTAAGTCCGGCAAGCTCGGGATAATCGGGAAGATATATTTGCAGAAATTCATCAAGCGAACGCTGCGGGTATCCCGATGCAAAAGCGCCCGCCGTCTGCGGGCTTGAAGTAAACAGGCCTGCAATAGTCAGGCGTGTTGTTGAATCCACTGCTGTCAAATCATAATTTACACAATAGCCCGGACCTGTTATACCGTCGTTAGTTGTATAAATCCAGTTGCGCGCGCCGATTTTATTTCCGTCTGTCGTGTATAAATATGAACCGTAATGACCTTTAGCAATCGTCACATACGTACTTTTGCCGTCTGAAATTGAGTCGGCAAATACGGGTATATACTGAAATATCAGCAGCGCCGCAAGCATTATCGTTAATATTTTTTGTTTCATGTTGGCATTTCTCCTTTATTATTTTCGTATAATAAAAGAACACATTTTGCAATGTGTCCCTTAAATAGTTATTTAGTTGAACCGGGTACAAGCAGCTCTTTGGTAAACTGCGTTTTCTGCGGCGAAATATCGCTTTTTGGATAATTTTCTGTAAACAGCCATATGTCCGACCTCGCCGTATCATAGTTGCATACGTCTACCGTTTCCCACTTGCCGTCAACATACACCGCATTCCACGCATGATCATCATCCTGCATCACCAGACACGGAATATCAGCTCTTTGGCATAGATAAACAAATGCCGTTGCATAATCCCCGCATCTGCCTCCCATCGGAGTCTCTGATGTAAAAAGCTTGTTAAATCCCGGACAAGGCGCATTTATGTCATAGTATAGCTTGTCACAGATGTAATTTGCTATTTTTATTATCTTGTCGCTTCCGCTAAGCTCATCCAAGTCTGTAACAAAGCTGTCGGTAGCACGGTTTGCCTCGGAGTGATAAGCATGTATGGTAGGCTTGCAGATGTAATAACCGGGATATTTACCGAGATTTTTTAAATCCGGCTCATGTCCTAACAGATATACATAGTAGCCGTTCAAGCTTCCCAATACGCTGTTCATGGCGAGATAAGTTTGTCCCGACTGCTGAATGGTCTGCGTATAGTCTACAAAATGTGCGTAGGAATAGTTTTCGTTATATCCGTCAGCATTATTTCCTGCCGTTATCTCCTCACGATCGGCAATAGACTGTCTTATTGCGTTATATGCCGCCTTTGTGTAGGTATCGTCAAATATTGCTTGATTAGCGTAGGCTGAATAGTCCTCTTTTGCATAATCGCTGCCGTCAGCTATATGGATTCCCGCCGGCTGTTCACCGAGGTAAACCGCATTATCAGCATAATCATACGACACGTCAACGCCGAAAATTTCCGCCGCGTCACGCAGCCGGACGTAGTTGCAGCCGTTTATATTATACGCCTCCAGATATATTTTGTTATTGTTCCAATAGAATATCTGCGAGGTAAGCGCAGCAATTATTCCTGTGTTTGCAAATACCTTTACCGATGTGCCGATAAGCGCGGCACAAATGAAGCCGTGTAAAAATGAGTAAGCTTTTTTCATGATATTTTCCTCCATATTTGTATTATCCGGAAAGATAGGCGGATATATTATCGGGCGACAGGGCAGCGACGACGTACATTGGTACTTCAAGCTGCCGGGAGTCCGATAGATACCGCATAGCTTTTCAGATTTCATATCCCTGCACGCACCAGCGATAATAATCAGCCTGATTCGCCACGCAGGTAATCAGCGTGATGATGTTATCGCTTGTCCCCTGCAAATTCGACGTATCGTTTACAGAGATTTTTTCAACGTTAAAAACCCTATATGTTCTTGTCCCTTTCTTTGTAGTAAGCTGAATTTTATCGCCGTATTCCAGCGTATGGATTTTGCCGAAGTATGCGTTTGTACCCCTGTTATGCGCCGCTATGCATACATTTCCGTTCCAAATGGAGGTATCCTTAAAATGTCCCGCGCCCTTGGCAAGCACAGAATTGGTTGTACCCTCATACACCTTAGTTGTTACATTTATCGCCGGGATCTTTAACGTTGCAAGATAACCTCCGGAATAGTACATACTGCTTGTCACAGCAGTAAACGCCTCTTCTTCATAATAGTAATCCTTTTCATCGTCACTGCGGGTATCAATCACGCCCGGAATATATATGCCCCCGTTCGGCGATGTGTACACATTGGGTGTGCTCACAACGGTATCAACATTTGCACCGCTGTTAATATTCGTAGTAACTGTGACGCTCTGACTGTTTGATATATTTCCTACTATAGTTTGCCCTGTTACCGCATCAGTGTAATTCGACGCAAGATTCGGCGTCAAAGGCTCACCCGTACCGCGCAGATTGCTTGTGTTGCTCCCGAATGCAGGCGGTATAAGCGCGCTGTTTTTGCTTTTGTCAATTTCAGCATTATTTACATTATCGCCCACAACAACGCTTGTGATGGAAGTCGTCGCTCCAAATATTCCTGCCGACGGCGGCTGTACTGTGTAATCTGCCGCAAATGCAGTTGAGCCCATCATACAGCACGCCGCTAATCCTATACTTAAAACTTTTTTCATTAATATCCCTTCTTTCTTTTTCGTATTAGCCTGTATACGCCATAGCCGCCTCCGCCGAGAACGCCCGCGCCAAGCAGGAATGCCCACCAATAGGAGAGCAGGCTCTTTTTCTCAGGCTCCGGTTTCGGTACTTCATGAAACACAGCGGTATATGTGATTGTATCATTGACTACTTTCTTTATCTCACCTTTATACACCGCCGTTGCTATATAACCCTTTGCATAAGTTTTTGTACCCGTTCCGGAATATGTAGCGTTTGCGGTGTACCTCACCGCCAAATCATGCCCGTCAATGTTATCGCTTGCAGACGTCTGCCAGCCTATATTAGTCAGATTAAGCGTTGAACCGTCTTTAGTTATTGTTTTGGGAACAAGCGATGTATCGGCGTCCATAAGATTGGGATAGGTTCTACTTTCCGTTATGGTATAGCTCTGCGTACCGTATCCCGCTGCCGCGACTTTTAAGGTAGTATAATCAATTTCCAGCGTCCCGATATATCCGTCCTCTGTAGAAATCTCTATAGTCGGCTTGAAATTTGATATGACCGTCTGCGTATTGCTTGTGCTTGTATGAATACTGACGGTTTCGCTGTGTTCCTTAACGTCCTCCTGCGTATTGTCCTGTGTTTTCAGTTCCACAAACGTGTATTCCGTTTCGTTTTCAGTGAAATTATCCGTAGGAATACTGCTCTCGTCCTCTGTGTTCGGCAGCACATACACCTTTTCCACCGTTTGCAGGTTTTCACTCTGCCCGCGGATTGCCTCCTGCGGCTGAGGTGCATCTGCCGCAAATATGCTGACTGTCACGCTGAGCAAAGCCAGCATAAATGCTGCGGTTTTTCTTAAAATTTGCATTCGTCCTTTCAGCTCCTTTTCTGATTTTTCTGTATGAAAATTCTTCTTATACGATTTTAACCACCGCCCTTTCCGGCAAACAGTCCCGCGATATGCTCTGAAACCGCTTTATCGTTTCTGCCATATATATTTACCCTTGAATGTCCGGCTTTGAATTTATCAGGAACGCTGTCAAGCAGAAAAAGATATGAGCTGTCAAGTGTCCGTTTCCATTGCCTGTCATTCAAAAGATATTTCATTTTGCCTATATGCCAGCTATCGGCATAGCACATACAGATTTTCAAATCACATTCGCGGAATAATTTTATCTTTTCTGTATCAGGTTCATCACAGTCCGATAAAAGCTTACCCTTAGCGGAAATATGAAACGGCGTGCCAAAATCATATACCACTGCGCGGCTTGTCTTTTTCAGTCTGTCAACATCAATTCCGCTGTGTACAATAAATGTAACCTTTTTCCCTTTTGCAAATCTTAAATTGCCCGTACCTGAAAAATCGACTGCCTTTACCGAAATATCCTCTGTAAGCGATATGTAATTTGCAACGTTTACCACCATATTAGTCACACCGCAGCCGCGCGTAAGCCCCATCACCCCTACAGTTATACAGGACGGCTTTTTCCTTATGGGTTTTACGGCTTCTTCCGGTCCGTCATATACATTCACTTCATAATCGTAGATATATCCCTTTTTGATAACCTCCACGAAACAATCACTGTCTAATTGCTGCCCTTCATATATTATATCTGAGATACCATACACGTTTTTATATTCCGAAATTTGCTCCTCAATATATTGATTTCGGTATCCCGGAAAAACAATAACAATACGGATATTCGGTTCGCTTGATCTTACATTATCAAAGAACTGTTTCTTATCCACATCATGAAGCAAGCCATCGCTGATAACCAAAACATCAATATTAACGTCTAATTTGTCAAATTCATCTAAGAAAGCTTCCGCATTCTCAAATTCGTCCGCAACAATGCAAATGTTATTACCGGCGCAGACAGTATGCAAATTATCTTGATAGCGATTGCTGCTCAACCACATAACAATATTAATCACACAAAATCATCTCCCTTCTAAGCTCCTGTGATATTTCTCCCGCTGCTCCGGTTATTTTAGTCAATCTTTTTAATGCTGTGTCCAGCGCTTTTTCCGTGTCTTTTCTGTCCCGCTTATAAAAGGCGTGAAGCAGAATAACCTCCCCGGCATATTCGTAGAAAATTACCCGAACCATCATTCCGGCAGCTTTTATCCTCAGTTCATACAACTGCCTGTATTTTTCGATAGAAAAATGCTTCACATGCGGTTCCCAAAATCCGTTACGCTCATCTTTGATATATTCAAGCTGAAAAAGAAATTTATTTCTTATTTTCTCATTGGCATTTTGAAAAAAATCATCGACCGGGCAAACGCCGTTATTTTCGTATGTATATATTCTCCTCATAAAATTCCTCGCTTCCTGGTTATTTTTAATAATTTTTAAGAAACTGAATAATCGCATCCCACATATCTTCTGTACTTTTGAATTTATTTCGGTAACGCGCTATTTCTGTATCCCGAAAGATAGGTGCTGTCTTATTCATTTTCGTCTCGCTATCTGACAAAGCGGCTCTTACAGAGTCTTCGTCCAGCTTTTGTTCTGCACTCAGTTTTTTTATGCTCACTGCTTTTTTTCTGTCAAACTTGTACAAATCACGGATAAATACCAGCTCATATATGAGCAACTGCTCCGGCTCGGTGAGATAAGAAATTTCTACCGCTGTCTTTAAATTCAGTTTCTTTCTATCCAAAGCGTCAAGCAATTCTATGTGAAGATAATTCAAACGCAAATACACGTATATCTTGGATTTTGATGTGGCAAACTCTTCTTCCATTATCTTGTCTATTTTATCTTCACCGGAATTCCACCCGGTGGAATTTTTTGCATGACGCTTTTGACGGTTTTTTATATCGTTATACCGAATCCCGTATGACTTTGCAATTTCTGACGGAAGGTGTCTTTCCCGCTGCTGAAAATTTGTATCGATCATAATACGGTTGGCAAGCTCATCATCAGCGGTTACGATAATCGCCTTAATTTCTGTTTCTCCGTTCATGCTACAGGCTCGCGTTCGTCTGTGCCCCGAAAGAATTTCATAAAAGCCATCGCTTATAGCTCTGACGATAATTGGCTGCATCAGTCCTTCTGTCTTAATACTTTCTGCAAGTGTCCTCAACCTTTCATCTTCATTTACTTTAAACGGATGATTTTCCTTTTCTTTTAATTTTGCAATAGGCAGCGTTGTTATGCAAATATTTTCTGACAGCCCAAACATCTCCGCCACACTTTTTACCGCCGAATTGTCTCTTTCCTTTTTATCGGCAAGCGCTGCAAAGACGTTATTTGCCATAGTCCATCAGCTCCTTTGCGATCGCCTTGTATGCAGCGGACACCGGATGATTTGGTGCAAGCTCTATAATGCTTTTTCCGTACAAAGTCTGTTCTGCCGCTTTTATGGAATACGGAATCACCTCATCGAAAATACGGATACTGCCTCCATACGTTTCACAGATTTTTTCCTTAATTCCTTTGCTGAGATTTGTCCTTGACTGATACATGGTAAGGAATATTCCCGCTATCTGTAAACCGGGATTTAACTTCAGCTTCACCATTTCAATTGTGCTGAGCATTACCTTTAAACTCTCAAAGCTAAGATAATGCGCCTCAACCGGGATTAAAATATAGTCCGATGCCACAAGCACATTCAACACAACCAATCCAAGAGACGGAGGACAGTCTAATATGATAAAATCATATGTACCGCGCAGCTTATCTACAATAGCCTTTATGACCGTTTCACGGCCGATAGCGTTCATAAGCTTATAGTCTATTCCTGCAAGCAGGGAATTAGAGGGTAGAATATCCACCTTGCCTGTGTTCCTGATACACTCCCGTATGCGTTCTATCCTTATACTGCCGTCAATTTCCTCAGACATCAAATCTACCAGCGTGTCGGGGAGTTCATCTGCGGCCAGTCCCATGGATGTGGCAACATTCCCTTGACTGTCCGTATCAATTAGTAATATTTTCTTTCCGTATTCTGCCAGTGAATAGGCAAGGTTGATACTTGAAACCGTCTTACCGACGCCGCCTTTCAGATTCAATAAATTTATTACTGCACTCATAAAAAATCCTCCTCGTGTTTATATTCTTTTTTTCATTCTGCTAACCCGGAATTTTATCACCTCCGACCTCAAAAACATACTTTCCGCTTAAAAACGGGCATAAAAAAATAGGACATAAATCAGTCAAACCCTTGATTTCATTGGGTTTTTCCAATCATAGTCCTATTTTATCACAATAGTAGGTAAAGCCGGTTTCTTCGTCGTAGTACTCCCCAGTGTAGCGGAAGGGGTTTCGTATATTCTCCGTTTCCTGCTTCCACTGGTAGACCGCCGTGTTGGCTCCCGCCGGGTTGATCCTCCCTGCTTCTTCTTTTCCGTAGGCGTTATATCGGTACTCCTTTATCGTTTCTCCCGTCTTGTCCTGAAAGCCGGGCGGCGGTAAGGTGCCGCCCACAGCGGAACGCTATGGGCGGCCGTTCTGCCGCTAAAGACGCTCTTGGCCTGAAGAAAGAGTCCTAAATTTATCCGGTTTCCCGCCGATCCTAGACTGGCAGGCTGGGGGTATATTCTGCATAGCAGCAGCTTGCCAGACCGCATTAGGCTAAAACCAAGGTAAATTTATTCGACTCTGTTCTCCATTCCTCAAAAGTTTAGCTTACCAACCTACCTACTTTGGTCTGTTAGTAATAGCACTCCAGTGTAACCGTATGCGCTACAGGATCCGTTGTAAGTTTGTAGCCAAATACTCTCAAAAGATACTCCATAGCTTCTCCACTGATATAGATTGTATCATTAACAATCTCATAAGTTCCGCTGTATCCCATAGAAAACAATTGTATCGGATCATATTCTCCTGTACTGCTGTTATATCGATCAAAAGTAATAATGCTTGACGTAACATCACGAACACATTTTTTCCTTGGCCGTATAGTTCTGGTCCCACGGATCCTTGTACTATCCTTTGTAATCCAAATTGTCCCATTTTCCCAATAAACTTGGCCACCAATTGCTTCAATAATAGCTCGCAATTGCAAGCACTTACCAGGCGTAACCCCAGGATCAAAGCTAACATTTTTTGCTTCTGTAATTTTACCGTCCACAATCAAAGTATCTGGGATTCCGAAATCATAAGTATCTACCCGCATGGCTGAATTCTGCATATCAAAAAATATGTCAAACCCAAACTCTCTCAAAAGATTTTGACAGGTATCTCGATTTAAATAAATCTGATCATCAATTATTTCACAGCTCTCGGAATAATTATTGTAATTTAAGGAAATGGGCTCATATTCTCCAGCTAATATATTATATCTGCTAAAGATTATGTTCAGATCCATTCCGCATACACACTCTCTGATCTCGCCCTTATAGCGGTTTTGTCCGTAGATGATTTCTACCGCTTTTGCTTCAGCATCCCAAAAAATCTGTCCGCCTAATCCGTCTATTATTGTCCGTAAAGGCACATTCCCATAGTGAAATTTTATTTCTCCCTTTGGTTGCCCATTGACAATCAATATCGTTATATTGGGATTCGTCTGTGCTAATATTCCGGGTTCACTTAAGGTAGATAAGCTGCATATCAGAACACTAACCAGAATGAAAGACAATATTTTTCTCATTGTTACCTCCCAGTCTAACTCAATACGCCACATGATACCAAAATCTCGCATGTTTTGCTTTCGGATCCTCATCCGCATAACATTGGAAATCATTATAAGTCTCTATACGTTGGACACCACCCCAAGGGTCGTTTGAAACAACCAGCGGAGCATGCCCTTCTGCCGTCGCATATCCCACGCCTAAGACCCAGTGACCATAACTCCAATCAGGTTTACCATCACCATTATAGTCATCGTACTCTCCATACAATGCAGCAAACAGCATTCCTTGGTCAATTAGCTTCGCAATTTGATTTATTGTAAGTATAGTTTTCTCATATTGCTGTTGACCCGAACTAATTTGAGGTTCACTTAATGGCAGTTTGATCTGATCCAGGCTGATCCAGGCGCGTGCTTCGTTATAGATCTTATCTCCTGACATGCTATAGTTCTCAACCGATTGCGCGATCATCAATGTCCTGTCCGTCGTATCTTCCATCAAATACGATATCCACATTGACGCACAGGCTGCCCAGCACAAATTCGTTCCGACTACATCCGAGAAATCATATACAGGTACATCCAGCTGATTGTATACAGGTACATCTAGCTTCCTGCCCTGCACTTTTCCTTCCGCGTCCAGACGCCGTATATCCTCAGCTTGCTCATGCGCCCGATCCTTCATCCTTTGCGCAGCTGTCCGCTGGGCGCTTGTCGTCGCATTTTTATATGCCTGATCCGCCGCGATCCACTGCTCTGTATAATCGTGCAGATAAATCTGTGCGCCTTCTGAACGGTATTCGTCTCCGGATTCCCACAGTCCCCAGGGGTCTGTATTCATCGTGGGGGCGTTTCCGGTATACGTATACCAGTTCACACCGTCCCGCACTGGGTCTTCAGTAATAAACCGTCCCACTGACGAATCGTAGTAGCGGTTCCGGAGGTAGGTAAAGCCGGTTTCTTCGTCGTAGTACTCCCCAGTGTAGCGGAAGGGGTTTCGTATATTCTCCGTTTCCTGCTTCCACTGGTAGACCGCCGTGTTGGCTCCCGCCGGGTTGATCCTCCCTGCTTCTTCTTTCCCGTAGGCGTTATATCGGTACTCTTTGACGGTCTCGCCGGTTTCGTCCTGGAGGCTCCGTACATCCCCGTGGACGTCCGTGCGGTAGCAGCGCCGCTGGCCGGCCTGATCCGTATAGCCGATCAGCTCCGTCCCCCGGTAGTACTTGTAATATTCCGCCCCGCAGTCCTCTCCGACAATGTCACCATCGGCGTACACAAAACGGGTTGTTTCTCCGTCTACCGTCTTCTCCGTCCGCAGGCCCTCCGGGCCGTACCGGTATGCCGCCGCCGTGTCCTCCGACACATACTCCGTCAGCCGGTTATGCCCGTCGTACCGGTAGTATTCCGTGGACACCCGGTTCCCGAACCCCGTTGTCTTCTGGAGCAGATTCCCCGCGTCGTCATAGCTGTACTGGTACACCTGATCCGCATCCGCCGCAAAGACCAGACGGTTATTCACGTCATACTGATACGTTTTCGTATCCGTCACACCGGCAAACAGCGTATATTCCTTCTGGATATTGTTATAGCCGTCGAACTCGTATTCCGTTACCTTCGCATCGTTGTACACCTCCCGGGTCAGACGGTTTAAGCCGTCGTAGCTGTACTTTGTGATATCCCCGTTCTGATCCGCGTATACCCGGTTCCCATTCAGGTCATATTCATAGTACTCGAAAAACTCAATCCTTCCGTCTTTCCAGGTCAGGACGTTCCGGATGGTGCTGTCCGGGTTATACACATACTGCTTTTTCTCCCCGGTGGCGCTGTTCTCCTTTGTCAAAAGCCGCCCCGCCTTGTCATAGGTCAGGGTTTCTGTGCCCAGGGGCGTGACGACGCCCGTCTGCCGGTTCATCTCGTCGTAGGTATACTGGTGCGTGATCTCGCCTATTTTGCTGTCCCGGATGATATGGCTGGTTACGTTCCCGCTGACGTCGTATGTATACGCTTCCGCCGTCCAGGGCTTTTGGATCCCAGATACTTCGCCGAAGGCTGTGTAGGCGTAGGCCGTTGTGGTTTCCCCGGCCGTTATGCTTGCCAGCTCCCCATAGGCGTTGTAGGCATAGGTCTTGGCTCCGTCCTTGTCGTTTTCCTCCAGGACGATCCGGTTTAGCCCGTCGTAAGCATACCGGGTGGTGATCCCGTTCCGGTCTGTGGTTTTTACAATGTTTCCCTCCCCGTCATATTCAGTATACTCTATTTCCCCCAGGTTGTCAACCTGCTGGGTCACCCGGCCGAAGCGGTCTAACACATATGTGTTCGTCCGCCGCTCTGCTTCCCGGCCTATGGCGCCGTATTCCATTTTCGTCATCCGGCCTTCCCCGTCGTACTCGTACCCGGTTTCGGTGCCTTCCGCGCCGTCGGCATACTGCCGGGTATTCGTCAAAAATCCCCGGCTGTTGTAGGTGTACTCGGTTTTGTTTCCCTTGGCGTCCACCTCTTTGACTGCGTTGCCCCGGCTGTCATAGTAGGTCTTATACACACGGTTATCCTGGCCGTTGGAAATCTCCCGGCGGATATTCCGCCCCAGGCTGTCATAGGCCATGAAGCTTTTTTCCCCGGCGCCGTTCTCTGCGCTGGTCTGGTTGCCCATGTAGTCATAGGTGTAGGTCTGGGCTGTGCCGTCGGGGGACAGGGTATAGACACAGTTCCCAAATACATCGTAGGCCATTCGGGTCTCCCGGCCGGCTGGGTCGGTGCCGGAAACTGTATTGCCCGCATAGTCATAGCTATACCAGCAGCTGCGGCTCTGTTCCCCGCCTAAAATGGATTCCCGGGCCCGGCGCCCCTGGTAGTCGAAGAGGTACTCCGTTGTCCGCCTTTCCATATTCTTGCCGGTGGTTACGGACATTTTGGTGTATATCCCGCCGCCCTCCCGGAACGCGTCGTCATACGCTACCTTGGTTTCCTGGAGCACCGTGCCGTCCGCCTGGCTGTTTATGATTTGCAGATACCGGTCCAGGCCGTCGTAGGTATAGGACTGGACGGCGCCGTTGGCGTCGGTTTCCGTCAGCAGCCGGTCTTTTTCGTCATATGTCCGCTCTAACAGCGTCGCGGCCCCCAGCTTGTCCTCCACGCGCAGGAGCTTGCCGAAGCCGTCGTATTGATAAAACAGGCTGGTTCCGCTGGCGTCTGTGGTATAAACGCTGTTTTGTGCGTCGTTATACTGGGTCGTCCGTGCCCGGCCGTCCTCCAGGCGTTCCTCGGTTTTCCTGCCCAGAATATCGTAGGTATATGTCTGCACATTCCCGTCCGGATCGATCTGCCGGACAATGTTTCCATATACATCGTAGGCATACTGGGTTTTCATGTCTTGCCGCCGGCCGTCCGCGTCCTCGACATCCTTGACCGTTACCGCCAAGGGGAACCGCCAGCTGTTCTCCGGCCCGTAGGTGTAAACTGTGGTCCGGAACTGGTCCGGGCCGGTCTGGAGCTTCTTTTGGGCAATGTTGCCGTACTTGTCGTAGGTAAAAACATCCCGCTTTACCTGCCGGCCATTTTCATACAGGGCCTCCGCGCCTACCATCCGGCCGCCGTCCGCCAGCTCGCGTCTGATCTCCACTAAGGTATCCGCGTCCTTTTGATAGCTTTCATATACGCAGAGATTATATGCTGTGTTATACGCATACTGATGGATCCGTTCCCCGGGCTGCTCATAGGCGGCGTACCGGTCAGCGCTGGTCACGTTGCCTCGGCTGTCAAAGGTGGTATCCGCATACACAGTCCGGCAATCGCCGGCCGCATTATACACCTGCTCAATAAACCGTCTGGGCATCCGGGTCTGTGTATTGAATTCCCGGACGGCCGTATAGCGCAGCTGGTTATCTACCCATTTTTCCGTTTTATACTGATCGTGTTCGTAATTATAAAAATACTTCGTCTGGGTCCCAGACGCGTCTGTCTCTGCCGTGGTATAGCGATAGCTTCCGGGAATATCAGCGGATTTGTACGCAGGATAACCGTCCGGCTCGCCATCGTAGGTATAGATCAAATAATTTGTCCTTTGCTCCCCCTGGGCATCATACCGGGCGTTCAGCTTTGGGTATGCGATGTACCCGTTTTCCTTTTCATACAGCCACTTCTTCCCAATGATATAGGTGTACAGCGTCCGGGCGTCGGTTGGATAGCGTACCTCCCGGAGCAGATAATAAGTGTTCTCTGCCGGGTCAGCTGTGGACGGGAAGAAATTAAATTCCATGAAATAGGCGTAATAGTCGAAAACAGTTTCCCGGCCCAGCGGATCCATGATGGATTTCAGCATCCACTGGCCGTCGCTGCCCGCTTCCCGGGCCAGCCGGTATTCCCGGCCTGCAAACCGGATCTGTACGCCGGAGCCGCTGTAGGTAAACTGAATCTGCTGGCCGCAGTTATCCGTAATTGACTGGATTGCTTTTACATCACCATCTGTTCCCCAGCCGTACTGGACATAGTTCCCAAACCGGTCTGTCTTGGCAAGCAGGTATCCGTCTAAATCGAAATGATACACAGTGCCGTCCGCATAAATCAGCCGGTATTGGCTTTGTACGCCGTCAATCTCCGCCGCGCCCGACTCAAACCGGACATCGGTCAGCTGATGGTCTTCCAAACCGTTCTCCGACGCCGGATCCGCTCTGGAAACACTGCCGTCCGCCAGATGTATATAGATATTTGTTTTGTTGATCCCATCCGGCGTCTCCACATAGGGAAAATATAGGCTCCAGCCTACGCCCAGGTTATACTGTGACTGGGTGTAGGCTGTGGGATCCTGCAGGATATTGACGGGATCCTGGCCATCTGTCTGGGCGCTTTCCTCCTGTGCTTTTGCCGCGGCCGCCTGATATACAATGGCTAGCTCTGTGGTTTGTCCAGCACGGCCGGGCAGTGAAAACAGGCTGTAGTACACCTGGAGCCCGCCGGTCTCCGGGTCGATCTCTTCCCGGATCCCGCTTTGCTCCTTGGTAAATGGTGCGTTCAGCTGAATGTTATAGACAGCCTCCTTTTTAGAATTCGTCAGCTCGTCTATGGTATCCTGGTATGATTCGTCCGCCGCGCTGGCCGCCGGCAGGTAAAGGCAATACAGCAGCAGGGTAAACAGCGCCGCCCCCAGCTGTGTAATCTGTTTATCTTTCATAAAACCTCTCCTTTTTTCTGGGGCGCGTTACGCGGCGTCTTCTGCTTTATTTTGATCTTCATCCGCCGCTGGCGGATTCGTTTCACCAAAGGCATGCAGGCCGTTCATTTGCATAGGCAGCGTATTGGCCGGGGCCGTGTATGCGTCTTTGTCATAGACATTGACATGGCTGATCATATAGTAATTAACAAAATACTGCCGGTCATTGGTCTGGAGACGATAGAAAATATCGCCCTTTCCAGCCTGCCGACTGGAAAGCCAGCTCATGAAATCGTCAATGGCTTCCTTGGAAATCTCATCTGGGGCGGTAAGGGTCAGATTCATGCCATTGACTGTGATTTCCATAACCATTTCCGTATAATCAAAATAGTTCGCGTCAGCTTGGAGCCGGTAGTCTACTTTGTATCCGCTGGTGGATACCTCGTCCGCGGCCGGCCGGATCACACAAATCACGCCAAATTCGGTATTGGCATATTCCGCGTTCAGCAAAAGATCGTTGAGCGCCGCTTCCGGTATGCTCCTAAGCTCCGCGGCTGTCATTCCATACTGCTTGATCTCGATCCAGTTTGCCGCCAGTCCATCTTGGTCAAACAGTACATCCGCGCTCTTTGTGAGCTTGACAATTTTCCCATTTTTAAAGGTATACAGCCAGTCGTTCCCCAAACTCAGCACATAATACGCCTCCGCCGGCTTCTGGAAGCTTTCTACCGGGAATATCCCATGCAGCTTCGTATAGTCCGCCTTGCTATACTTTTGGTACCGGGCGGCGGAAAGCCTGTTTTCCGTTTGGTTTGCCATGGTTTTTACCGTGATCCTGTGGATTACAGGCGATATCTGCGTGGACGCGGAATTCATATAGACCGCCACATTTAATGTGACCACATCGCTGCCATTTCGATAGATTTCATCAAACTGTACCGGCTTGATCGTGTTCACTTCCGCCGCAGTCATACCGTTTAACTTACACTCCTCTGCCGACGGCTTGACGCTCTGGGAGGATAAGATCCAGCGCCCGCCCCGGAACGCGTACCAGCTGGCGCCGCCGTCAAAGGAGAATAAATACCGCTCCGCAGTTTCCCGGTCGCCAATGATTGTTTGTCCAATCATATAGTTGGCCGCCATATATACAATTTTATTTTCATATGATATATATCGTACAAACATGTAATCAAGCTTATTATTCAATGGCTTTTGCTTTTCTCCAGTTACAGTGTCAAGCAGATAAATATAACCTTCTCCATCCGCATATAAAACCCGTCCGTCATCACATACTTGAATAAGCGTACCCTTAATCTCGTCTGCTCCGTCCATTAACAGGGAATGCGCGCCGCTTACAAGATCAATTTTATGAATCTGTTCATTTATGTCGTTTTCTATCGTGTAAAAAAGTTTACCTCCATCATTTGTGAGGCAAAAATTGGTTTTAATTTCCATATCATTATCCTCATACCAAGGATATGACGGGGAAATTATGGTTGTCCATACGCCATCTGTTTTTTTCAAAATGTTGATACTTTGTTTTTTTTGATCATATTTTGAAGCAAAGACGGCATACTCCCCTGAAGCTGAAAATTTCATCTCACAGGTATTAAAAGCATAGCTCATATACTTTGAATCTGTACATACGGGAGCGTATGCGCCATTGCTATATGAATATAGTGTTAGTGTTGTTCCTGTCGTGCATACAAATACATCGCCCTGCGGGCTCAGATAAATCCGGTTAATTGTAACGGTTGCCGGAATATCCTCTGCTGTTCCCTCTTGTAAATCATATAAAGTATAATCTCGAGAACCATTTGTCAAAAGTATATATCGGTCTGCGGCAATTTCAAATTCGTTCGCACTGTCTAATAACTTTTTATACACTCCTGTTGTTAAATCGTAGGAATATATTGCTCTATTATCAAAATAATTATGATAGTATATCTTTTTCCCATCCTCTGAAATTTTAGGTGTCTCATTTAATCCTTCTATATAGGTAAATGGTATATTATTTTCATTTGCAATGTCCTTTTCCGATGCATAAGTTGTGGTCTTTAAAATGATGATCTTACTATCCGCCGCGGGCAGCGTCAGCGTCCCCGCCTCTTTAATTTCCACATCATTTTCTCCATAGTTCAGCCAGACCGTATTGCTTCCCACCTTCATATATTGGGCTGTCGGGTTTAAATTGATGTACCGGACGACCATACCTGCAGAAACAGACATAGTCCCCTGCGCTTCTTCCGCACTTACCAACCCTTTTGCCTTCAAATTTGAAATTGCATAATACTCTTCTTCTTCATATAATTCACTAACGTTTTGAAGTGTAACATTTTTCGCGCCTGAAGGTATCTTATCCATGTAAGTACTGGTATTTGACTTATTCAAATTTCTATATAAGTAGTTCCAATCTGAATCAACAAGTTCAGTGATTTTAAATGCGCATATCTTGACTTCGTCACTACCGTCGCTGGCAGGGGAGGCCAGATTTTTAATTTCAAACCGAGCTGCGGATGCAAGCTTCGGTAATATCAATTCGAGCCGCTGTTCATCCCTTATATTACCTATATCTATAACCGCTTTTGTTTCATAAATCTGCACATTGGCTGTGTTAAATATTGAGATACCAATTTCAGTGTCATTTGTCGGCGCTGTTTGATTATACTTTGCAGAAATTGTCAATTTCGTACGGTCTGTTGTCGTAATATTATTTGCCAAGTTTAATGCCGCCGATCCGCTCGCTTTCATGGCAATATCCTGATTCAATTCATCTTTTGCCTCATACTCTATTCTAATTATTGTAAAGTATGCTGAGGCCATTGATGACCTGGAAGTAGTGATCGTTAAATCAGAGTCAAACCATTCAGTATAAAATTCTTTTTTATTTGCATTGTATTCAGAAAAATCATATATTTTTGATCCAGCTGAAAATGTCAATGTTCCGCTGTAGGTTTTCGTAAATATCAGTCGGAAACGGCTTTCCTTGTCATCATCTATATTAACCATCATTGTTTTTCCTGTTTCAGGTATTTGAGGTGTTATTTCTCTTTCTCTAATTTCCCCAGCTTTTCTGCTCACATTTTCTTTGGCTGTATCATAGTTTTGGTCGTTAACTATCCAATCTTCTGATTCAAATGGTACTTCTAATACTGTTTTCTCTATAGCATCCTTGCCTTCATTTTGATCATTAATTTTTCTGTTTTCCGAATCGATCTCGACCCCGGCAATCTTTTCAGACAAGTCCACACCAGCAGTTATGACATTTCCTGCCGTGTTAAATCCATCCTCCGTTTGAGAAAACTGGAGACCGTTTTCCGTATTTACAACGTTATTGGCCGCAAATTCCCCCAGATCCATATCATTTTCATGGATATCCATATATTCGCTGGTAATATCATCCATAATCCATTCCGACCCAATATTGGCTTTTACGTAAAGGCCGCTGGCATATCCGGTTATATCCGTCTCCGTTTTCAGGAGATTCAGCGAAAGCCGCTGCCATGTCCCCTGGCCAAAATCCTCTCCTAATTTAAAAATACCGTCGCCGTTTTTATCGCTCTGGATCGGAACAAGGTCTTTCCCCACCTTAGTATAGAAAAACAATTCCTGGGCCTTATACATAGGCTTGATCCATATGTTGATTACATTCTGCTTATATTGATGCTGGCCAATTTCCGGTAGATAACTGTCGTCTTCGGATAAAGATCTTGCCACATTGACAGGAACGTCTGTAATCCAGAAGCTATCTGACTCCTTCACCGGCAAAATTTCATCTGCCTTTTGGACAAGCTTTAACGCAAAACGTCCATTATGCTTATCCTCAACAATGGATCGCTGGCCATTTTTATTATTTTCCGCCACCTCGTTAGTTTCTTCTAATGTCTCAAACCCCGTGTTTAATGGCCGGTACAGTTCCCGGTCTTGAAAAAGTACATCGTCTACAGGATCTATACCCTCCGGATAATTTTCTGTAAGCGGGAATGCGGGTTCTTCTGTTGCGGCAGCCTTTTGCGGCTGATCCGCCTCTCCAGCCTGATCCATTTCCGAGTCGTCCCGCAGGCTAATCGACTCGTCTTCTTCTGCCGGATCAGTGCTTTCTTTTTCTGGCTTTTCTGTGTTCTCCGCTTCAGAAAACGCCGGATGCTCTGCAATTGTCTGTGTATTTTCCGCCGCAAAAGCAGAAAAGCCGCTTCCCAGCGTAGAACAAGCTATAGACAGCGCAGTGATAAATGTTAGAATTCTTTTTTTCATTTGTTTCCTCCTAGTACTTCTCTTTTTGTCATGTTGTTCTTATCAATAACGTGTCAAAAAATGCTTTTCCACCCCCTTTTTCCCCAATTTATATAACCTAAAAAAACACAAAATGGTGACAGGATTTTCAATTTTTTTGTAAAAAAGCAGGAATACTGGAGCTTTCCAATATTCCTGCTTTAAACTATGTTTACCTGTCCATGCTTTGCTGCCGGCAGCCTACTGGGGCTCAACCATCTCGGTTCCGCTGCCGATTATAAATCAATTCCGTAATCTCTCCATCATTTTTTGCTTTTATCAGTTTTAATGGGATTTGCCGGCCGGTCCGATCAAACAGACGGAGTCCCGATCCCAAAAGCACTGGGATCAAAGAAATATGATACTGGTCTATCAAGTCCGCCTGCGTCAGCTGCCGGACTACTTGGGCCCCGCCGCAGATCCAGATGCTTTTCCCTTCTTCCGCTCGAATGCGTCTGATTAAATCACATGGATTCTCCGAGGTAAAATGAATCCCTTCCCCGGCGGCGCAGGGGGTGCGTGTTAGCACATAGCTGGTCAATCCGTCATAGGGCCACACCCCCGGCGCCAGCTCACCCACCACCTGCCGGTAGGTTTTTCCACCCATAACCACCGTGTCCACGCTTTGTATAAAGGCCGCATAAGACCCATCCTCCCCTCCGCCATATTCGTCCAGCCAACCCACACCGCCGCCGCGGTCTGCAATATATCCGTCTACACTCATGGCAATGTATAAAATCACTTTCCGCATATCTACCGCTCCTTTCGGCTTTCCATTATAAAAAATGTTGACAATTACAACCGTTCTATCCTGATCCGCTCCGCCGGCTGCCAGCATCACCATCTGTCTCTCCCTTCCTCAAAACAGCCTGAGCCCAAGCAGGATCTCCATATATTTTTTCATGAACGCTCCTTTCTGTTGTAAAACTATTGGACTTGATACCCCATATTCTAATATACTCAAATCATCAAGTCAAGAACCCTTATTCAAAGGGGCTTATTGATAATTTGTAAAATTATCGAGGGAATTACTGCGACAGCTTAGGGGAATGTCTGCCCGCCTGCCCCGCCAGAGGTATCATCTTTGTCTGCCGGTAAGCGGCCGCCTACAATACGGCGGCATTGGCCATGCCGTCAAGGCCGCCTTGCGGAGCGGCGGGAAGTGGATTCCCTGGCAGGCTGTCACCATTTCTACAAACAGGAAAATTTTCGATTGACTGCATAAATCATCCCAAAACCACAAACCCTATTACCGAGGTGAGTACTATGCATTTAGGCGATATCCCTGTAGGGCTCGGCATGGCCCTGGCACAGAATATGGAGGCCATGACCTATTTTGCCAGCCTATCTCCCCAGCGGCAGAAAGCCGTCATTGACGCGGCTCATAATATCCGTTCCAAGCAGGAAATGCGGGCCTTTGTGGAGGCTTTGGCGGCGCAGGATTTTTAACCGTCTTCATTCCGCTGGGAAATAAATTCTCTATAGGAGCATTCCTGTTAAGAAACAAAAAAGATGTTTGACAAAAAAGAATACCTC
>CBCTZG010000026.1:0-36207 GCA_965151315.1 uncultured Clostridia bacterium | reverse complement strand
ACTGGCTATCTCCAAATGAGTTCACTGTCCAATATGTTTGACAAACTTACATTTTCCGTGATTGGTTAATTCTTTTCCTGCTTTGCTTCCTTTCGGTAGAACCAGTACGAATACACAGCCGGGATCACGCAGGCGGGAATCAGCAGAAACCACTGGGCCTGACCGATTTTAAAAATCCCTGCCAAGATCATGCCGGCGCCGGCAATGACCCACAGCTTCCCCGCCAGCCGGTGGGTCCGGTTCCAGTTTTCCTCGCTGTGCAGAGTCCAGGGCAGGCGGATCCCAGCGGTATAATTTTGCCGGCATTTCGGCAGATAATTGCCGATCACAATGAACAATACGCCGATCAGCGCCGGCAGGATCCGGCCAATATCCACCGATATCCCCAGGCCCACGCCGATGATCATCCCCTGGGTAATGATCGACAGGATCGGCATACAAGCCAAAACAGCGCCTTTGATCGCCTTGGAAACACCCCGTTTTTTCGGATCGTTTTCCAGCATAAAATAGACGAAAATATCCATCACCAAAATAAACAGCGGAATCCCGAACAGGGCTACGATTTTTGAGCTGTAGCCGTTGGGAACATTATTCAAGTCAAAATGGGTCGCCATCCGCTCCGGCAGGCGGCCATACAGCAGCGCCCCAGGAATCATGGGCGCCAGGCAGCCCAAAACAGATAGGATAACGCCTTTCGTAACCTTGATTTTCATATCCTCAACCTTCCTTTTCCTCCCGAAACTGGGAAAACCAGAGCATTAGTTCTTCAAAAACAGAAATGTTCAGCTCGTAGTATATAAAATTCTTGTATTTCGTCTCCGAAATCAAATCCGCCTTTTTCAGCTGGGCCAAATGGTAGGACACCGTAGCCCCGGACATCTGAAACCGGGCCGCAATTTCCCCGGCGGACAGCCGGCCGTGCTTGAGCATCACAAGGATTTCCCGGCGGTTTGGGTCGGACAGCGCCTTGAAAGTTTCGGCAAACCCCATATACTTCCTTCCTTTCCAGCTATTTAGATAACTTTCTAAATAGATTATAACGCGAGACAAAGAAAATGTCAATATATATTTAAAACTTTATTTTAATAGTTGATTTTTTCCAAAAGATGTGGTAAAATAAAACAAACTAGAAAGGTGGGGCGGAAATGGCGCACCAGCAAAGAGAGCTTGGATGGGTGATAGTTATTTTATATTTGGCCGCGCTGTTACGGATCACCGTATTCCGCCCCAGCTTTTTAGCTGGAAATCCAGGGGAGCTGAATTTGCTTCCCTTTTTTGATTTGGCGGAAATCTTAAAAACCCAGGGCGTTTTATATTTTCTCTATCTGTTCCTGGGGAACATCGTTTGGTTCGTACCCTTTGGCTTCCTGTTAGGCGCACTGGTGCCCCGGCTCAGGGGATGGGTTGTGGTTTTCGGATTTTTTCTCTCCCTTTTGATCGAAGCCCTGCAATATTGGGGCGGCTCTGGCGTCAGCGAGATAGACGACTTGATTTTGAATACCCTGGGGACGGGGCTTGGCTATGGGGGATTGTGTTTCCTCCGGCGGCGGATCACTTCCAGGAAGTAGGCCATCCTCGATTAGGCCCGGCAGTACAAAAATTTTAATATTTTCTCTCTCCTATAATTCTTTTAATAAATGAGATGACGCAGTGATCAAGGCCTCGGGGGCTATGCCCAAAGCGTCCGCAATGCAAAAGAATGCGTCCAGGGAAAACGGGCGGATGATGTTGGGCGCTTCGATGGCGCTCAAATGCGAGCGGCTCAGGCCCGCCTTGTCCGCCAGCTCCTCCTGGGACATCCCCTGCATCCTGCGATACATAGAAATCGTAATTCCCAGCTGGATAAATCGATCCCGGTTATTAAACTTTATTTCTTTGCGCACCCCATCATCTCCATTCTGCCTATTATCAATTCTTCCGAAAGATGTAATTTGTAACGCCAACTAACGCTTATTTGCAGGTAACTACAATTTGTATTCAATTATATTCCATGTTTAGCGGCAGATAAACACCTCAACTGGTATGAAATAAAAATAATTATACACTTTAGTTTAGTATTTTATTGGGTAAATTATATCAGATATATTAGGTGAATGGAACAGCGTATACAATGAAAAATAGGCTAATTTATTACATATACGGCGAATTAATTAAAAAAATATAACACCCTCGCATGTCGGCGAACCGTCACGTTTTCTTTTATATCAAAAATGTGACAATATTGACTTAAAATCGTGACATTTTGCCTGCTAGCGGTATGTCACGTTTTCTGCATATTTTCACTATTATATCAGTTTTGTGACGTACCCTCCGGCGGACAAAGTCTTTCCCCCACGCAAAAAGGCTGCTTACGCAGCCTTTTTACATTACTCCCACAAAATACACTTTACCAGAATAACCCCACAGCAAGGCTTCCACTCATTTCCCAATGGTGGTGCCAATCTTCCGGGGTGTCACAAAGTTAGACACCAGGTTATACTTCACTGTCCCATTGAGGATCACAACCTCCTGCACCCCATTCTCAATCGACTTTACACAATTTTTCAGCTTGGGCAGCATCCCGCCGCCGATAAAGCCGTTATCCAGCAGGGATTTTGCCTTATCAATGTCCAGATAATGGACTAAGGTTTTGTCGTTATGCACATCCAGCAGGATCCCGTCCACATCCGTAATAAACACCAGGCTGTCCGCCCCCAGGCTCTCCGCAATGGCCAGCGCCGCGTCGTCGGCGTTGACGTTCAGGGTTTCGCCTGCCGTCCCGGAGGATATGGGGGATATGACTGGGACATAATCCCCGTCTAACAACAGCTTGACAATGGTGTTGTCCACCGTCTCCACCTGCCCAACAAAGCCGATTTCCCCCTGGGAGATCGTTTTGCGCCGGGCGGTAAGCAAGTTCCCGTCCTTGCCGGACAGGCCCGCGGCATTGACCTTACTGTTCTTCAGCCCCTGGACAATGGCCTGGTTCACCGCACCGGACAGGGCCATCTCCACAACCCCTATGCTTTCCTCGTCTGTGACCCGGTAACCGCCGACAAACGCCGTCTCGATCCCCAGGCGCTCCAGCAGCCTGGAAATCGTCTTGCCGCCGCCGTGGACAACCACAACCCGGGCCCCTACCATTTTCAAGAGGGATATGTCTTCGTAAATATTCTGGATCAGCTGGTTATCCTCTAAGACGCTGCCCCCCAGCTTGATTAAAACCGTCTTGTTATACAGCTTGTGAAAGGCCGGGAGGATGTCCTGGAAGCTGCGGATCTTCTCCGCCGCGTCCTTACCGTGGTCGATGTCATACTCCTTCAGGAATTTTAACGTGTACTCCACGTCCGACGGGCAGGGGATATACTCGATCCCCCGCTTTTGCCGGGTCTCGTTTCCCTTGCCGGTGATCAGCACCACGCTGTTTTCCTCCCCGCCGGCAAAAATGGCCTGGCGGATGGCTTCGCCCCGGTCGGGAATGATTTCATAGGGGCAGTTTTCCGCCTCCACATGCACCGCGATCTCCTTGCAGATGTCCAAAACCGGCTCCTCACCCGGGTCTTCCTCCGTCAGGAATACCTTGTCGGAAAACTTGCCGGAAAGCATGCCCAAGTCGTGACGCCGCTGGTAGGCCTTCTTTCCCGGGCAGCCAAAAACTGTATAGATCCGCCGGCCGGGGAATTCCTTTAATACGGAATCGTATAAGTTTTCAAAGCTCATTTTGTTGTGGGCATAGTCTACGATGACAACCACCTTGCTGTCCACATTGGTGTAGATCTCCATCCGGCCTGAGGATCGGGCCTTCATCAGCCCCACATACATATAATGCTGAGGGATATCCAGGGCGCAGCAGATGGCAATGGCCGCCAGCGCGTTCTGGACGTTGAACAGGCCGGGAATCGTCAGCATGAACTCTCCGGTAAAAGCCGGTGTCCGCACGGTAAAGGCCGTGTCGCTGCCCACCTTGTGAATATCATAGGCGTAAATGTCCGCAGTTTCGTCCTGGGTGGAAAAGGTGATGACCCGCCGGGCGTTTTGGGCCGCTTTTTTCACGTCCTCCACCCGCAAGGTGTCCAGGCTCACACAGGCCGTTTCCGACTGGGAAAACAGGGCCAGCTTGGACTGGAAATAGTCCTCAAAATCCGGGTGCTCCACAGCGCTGATATGGTCGTCGCCAATGTTCAGATAACACCCCACCCCAAAGATGACCCCGGCTACCCGCCCGTATTTCAGAGCCTGGCTGGACACCTCCATGGTCAGGTATTCAATGCCGGAATCCACCGCGTTTTTAAAGTGGGTATGCAGGTCGATGGGCTCCGGCGTGGTGAGATGCGACTCCATATTGACCACGCCGTCGTAAGTATCGATGGAAGAGATGATCGCACTCTGCGGCTTATGCAGATCCATTAAATATTCGTCCAAAATGTATTTGACAAAATAGGCAGTGGTGGATTTGCCCTTGGTCCCGGTAATCCCGATCAGGTTCAGCTTTTTCCAGACATTCTCAAAAAACAGATTCACCAGAACCCCCATAGCCTGGCGGATATCGCTGACCAAGATGCAATTGCATTCCACATCATATTCCGTTTCCGAAACATAGCAGCAGGCCCCGGCGTCAACGGCGCCTTTTAAGTACTCCGTTTTAAAATGGGCGCCCTTGCAGATAAACAAGGTGCCCGGCTGCACATCCTTGGAGTTATAGGAAATATGCTGTACCCGCGCCTTCTCGTCAAGGTTGGCTTCCTTGACCAGGCCGCGGCTTTTTAATGCCGCGGCATACGTTTCCAAATTATAAAACATAAGCCCTCCTTAGTTTCCCGCCGCACCGCACAATGGCTTCTTCGCACAGCACGTCCAGGGCGTCTACATAATACTCGCTGAGCCGGTGGGTCTCCTTAAAGCAGGAAAGCTCCGTGCAAGCCAGCACAGCCGCCTGGCATCCATTTTCCTTCAAAAAAACGTCAATTTGGGAAAAATCCGCGATGCTGCCATCCAAGCCCTTTTTCACCTGGTTGTAAATAATATCCATCACAATGCTTTGGATCTCCGGCGGCGGCGCCACGCACTGGATCCCCAGCCGCCGGCATTCCTGATGGTAAATGCCGGACTGGATTGTGCCGTCGGTGGCCAGGACGCCGATTTTTTTGATCTCCGGGCTTTTCTCCCGGATATACTCGACCGTCCTGCGGATCATATGGATAATGGGCACCTCCACCTGGGCCTGGAGCGCCTCCCAGAAATAATGGGAGGTGTTGCAGGGAATGGCGATTACCCCCGCGCCGCTTTCCGCCAGCATCCGGGCGTCCGCCAAAAGCTTTTCCAAAACCGGCGCCGTTTCTCCGGATTGAATGGCCGCCGTCCTATCCGGCATACTGGCATGGCTCAGAATGATCATATCCAGATGCTCCTGATCCCGGGCGGCTTCCGTCCGGTCGATAACCCGCTTATAAAATACCTGGGTCGCCAGCGGCCCCATGCCGCCGATCACGCCTAAAATTTTCATGGCCGCCGCTCCTTTTCTGGTCTATCTTTCCGTTTTTGCCTGCTTACCCAGGTACTTCCGGAATTTTACAAAATGCCCCAGCTGAGACTTCCACAGCCGAAGCCGCCGTTCTGGGTCGTTGTCTTCCTTGAAATACAGGGGATTTACAAACTTGCCGGCCTTAATCAGCCGCTTCATCCGCACCTTATACTCCGGCGCGTACCGGAACGCTACGCCCTTGGGCACTACCATCCACAAATGCTCGTTCCGGGCGAAATCCTCCTCCAGGTGATGGTTATACAGGCAATCCTCTACAATCAGCCGGGCGATGTTGTGCCCGGAGCCGGTAACGTAGAAATTGCTCCGGCCCTGGCGGGTATTGATTTCAAACGCCTTGTATTTATTGTCCCGGGGATCGTATTTGATGTCAAAATTAGAAAAGCCCACATACCCGATTGTCTCTAAAAGCCCTCGGAATTTGGCCATAAGCTCGTCCTCATATTCTGTAATAATCACCGCATGATTACCGATTCCATAGGGGGTATGCTCCTCTAAAAGCACGTGGCCCAGGCACATCATCTTCACCTTCGCCTGCCGGTCGGAATAGCTGGTGAGCACCCGCATATTGGTGTCGTCGCCGGGAATAAATTCCTGGACGATCATATTGTCGGCATACCCGGCGGCATAGGTTTTCATTACCGCCATCTCCAGTTCCCGGAAAGAATCCAGCTTAAATACCTTCTTCTGGCCCACAAACTTGTGCCGGTAGTATTCCACCTGGTTGGCAGGCTTTAAAATGTAAGGCGGGTCAAAGGGGATATTCATCTTCCCCACGTCCCGGGGCGTACAGATATACGTCCGGGGATAGTCGATCCCCAGCTTTTCGCAGAGGGCGTAAAACCGCTGCTTGTCCATCAAATCCGCTAAGAAATCATAGTCCGCATAGGGAAGAATAATGTTTTTCCGGAATTCGCCCTTATTCTGCGCCAGGCATTTTACATAATTATCGCCGCAGCCCACGGCAATAATTTTTTTGTCCCGGTGCCGCTCTGCATAACCGTTTAAGGTTTTGTGAAAAATTTCCTTATCGTCCAGGCCCTCCACCTGGGTAAAATCAATCATCTTGCTTTTGTAGCAGGGGCCGTAGACAGCCTTGCCAAACGCCTTGGACTGAACCTGGTACGCCTCATAAAAGGCCCGGGCTACGCTGTATACGTTAATATCGTTGCCGAAAAGGACGGGAATAAACTCTTTTTCCACAAATTCCATTCAAAATTCACCTTCATTTTGTAAATTTACATACGTTATTTATTATATCATGAATTTCCTGGAAAAGCAATATAAAAAACCGGTATGTTCCTGCGCAGGGAAATTTAAAAAAGGCATTGAATTTTGTGATGACATAAGTTATAATATTGTCATGACAAAAGTGAGGTGATAAAGTGAGCCCCAGAACAGGCCGGCCAACCGAAAGCCGGAAAGATATCAAGCTGCAAATCCGGGTGGATAAGCCTACCCTTGACATGCTGGATGCATGTGCGCAAAAGGAAAATACATCCAGAAGCGATATTATCCGGAAAGGCATACGGTTGGTAAAGGCTGAACAAGACAAAAAATGAGAGTGTTTGCCCCTTCGAAAAGATCAAAACACTCTCCCTACAGCCATTACCTAAGCAATGGTGCAGAAATATTATATCATCTGCGCGAATCTTTTGCAATAGGCTGTAAGAATTTTAAAAAAAGTATTGACTTTTGAAGTTCTTTAGTGTATACTTAAGAAGTTCTTAAGTGAGGTGAGAAAGTGGGAACAAAAAAAATGGGGCGTCCGACTGATAATCCCAAGCCATACCAGCTAACTGTAAAATATGATGAAGAATGCAAACAGATTCTTACTGCATACTGTGCGCAAGAAAATGTCAACAAAATGGAAGCTGCCCGGCGTGGGATTAAGAAGTTGAAGAATGACCTCAAACAGTAAAAAGGAAACGGCGCTCTCTCCCAAAGAAAACCGCCGTTTCCCAACCCACAGCCATTGCTAAAGCAATGGCGCAGAAATATTATATCATCTGCGCAGATCTTTTGCAATAGGCTGTGGACAATTTTAAAAAAGTATTGACTTTTGTCTTCCATTATGTTAATATTATTTTGGAAGTCAAAAAGGAGGTGTTCTTTTGGGTTCCAAAAAGTTAGGCCGTCCAACTGACTCGCCTAAGAACAACAAGCTAACTGTACGGCTGGATGAAATATCAAACAGCAAGCTCAACCGATATTGCGAGGAAAACGGTATCGGAAGAGCGGAAGCAATCAGGCGGCTTTTGAGCCAGTTAGACAGCAAATAAAAGAAGCGGCACCTTTCCCACTAAAGAATAATGCCGCTTCCCAAACACACAGCCATTGCCAAAGCAATGGTGCAGAAATATTATACCATCTGCGCAAATCTTTTGCAATAGGCTGTAGGAATTTTAAAAAAAGTATTGACTTTTGGTGCTACATATGTTATTATGATTATGGGTGCTACGAAAGTGAGGTGTATGATTTGCCCAACAAAAAAATGGGGCGTCCGACTGATAGTCCAAAAAACTTTATGCTTCGTGTAAAAATGGACAAAGTCACTTTGCAAAAGCTGGATGAATGCTGTAAAATTCAAAATGTTAATCGTTCTGAATTTGTCCGGAATAATATCCAGGAAAAGTATGACGACCTCAAAAAATAAAAAAGAAACGGCGCACTCTCCCAAAGAAAACCGCCGTTTCCCAAACCCACAGCCATTGCTAAAGCAATGGTGCAGAAATATTATACCATCTGCGCGGATCTTTTGCAATAGGCTTGGGGCAATTTTTTATCAAGAAAGGATTGTTTACAATGCCAACAGAAGAAAACATAATTCAAGCCCTGTACCGCAACCAAATTGATATCGAGGAATTCAGCAGCGCCCAGGAACCGGAATACAAAGCCCTGGTCCATGCTGCATCCGTCAGCCATGACCGGTTGGCGGCGGTCTTGGGCGAAGAAAACGCCGGCCTGCTGAATACGTTTATAGACTGCCAGGCAGATCTTTCCGGTGCCGATTGTCTGGATAGCTTCATGGCCGGCTGGCACTTGGGCGCCCGGTTTGTGTATGACACATTCCTGCGCCCATGGTGCGATTAGCAGCTTCCTAATTTGCTTTCCATAGAAAAATACAGCGGCTCGCCGGCCGCTGTATTTTTTCCGATTTTACGTTTATTCGTTAAACCCGCATAATATCAATAATCATCCCATAGGGATCCACGGCGAACACATAGGTATAGCCCACGCTGACACTGTGCTGCTCCAGCACTGCCGGCGAAAGCGGGAACACTGTCCCGTCCGCGGCGGTAACATAGGTCAGAGTCTCTCCCCGGTAGGTATTCCGCTGGCTCATAGCCTGCACTGTTGTCACCGCGAACACGCCGTCCTGTTCCACCAGCAGACTGCCGCTGGTACGGGCCGGCGGATACAGCGTGACCACCGTGTCTTTTTCCAGCTTCTCCGGAGGAATTTGCTCTCCGTTCCGGTCAAGGATACAAAACCGGTCGTATTCCTCCAGCTCCACCGCCCGGTCCTGGCCGTAAAGCGTCAAACCATCCGTACTCACGCCGGTCAGCACAAAGGTTTCCGCCCGGCGGATCAGGATTACCTCTGCCTGGCCGTCGCCGTCGTTGTCAATGGCTGTCACCCCGCCCTGGTCCGGCAGGGTGTAGCCTGCCGCCGGGTCTACCGTGCCGTCATTTTCCAAAAATACCGCGTCCGCCGCAAAGCTGGCTGTATATGCCTTGCCGGCTTCATCATAATACTGCATCCTGCGGGCCCCGAATTCTGCGATCTGCCGCACCGGCGCTTGGTTCAGCGTGTTGCCGGCATCCTCGGTAAACATGATTTCCCGCTGGCCGTCCGCGTCAGTCCGATAATACAAGTTCACCCGCCGGCCCAGCATAGACAGCAGGTCCTCCCCGCCGGTTTGATACTGTATGCCGCCGGCAACGATATATCCCGCCGGCGCCGGGTTATCCCCATAAATATTGGCATATGCCGTCCCGCTGACGACTGCCCGGGTCTGATACACGTCAAAGTGCGTATTCAGAAGGATTCTCCCCGCGGAAAAAATTAGCTGGGGCGTCCCGGTCAGCTCCGGCGCCGGGGAATACAGCACGTTATACAAAAGCTTTACGGCGTCATAGAAATACAGTGTTTCCCCTTGGGCGCCGGTAACCCCCTGCAAAAAATTCAGCTGGCCCGCCAGCAGGACAAATCCGCCCGGGTACCCGCCCAGGGCATTTGCCGCTGAACCATAGCCCAAGACCTGCTCGATCATAACCATCGCATCCTGCAAATTCACCGGCAGATCCCGGCCAAACGTGCCATCGCCCCGGCCGGAAACAATCCCCCGCCGGTAGGCCGTATTGATATATGCGCCGTAAGGATCCCCCGCTGGTACATCGGAAAACACCTGTTCTCCCGCCGCGCCCGGATCCCGGGTCAGCGGTGACAGGCGCATGGCCATCACCAGCATTTCTCCCCGGGTAACCGGGTGGGCCGTGCCCCCTTGGATATCCCGGGTGATCTCCAGACGCTCCAAAAGCTGATATTCCCGTTCGCTCAGAATCGGCATCTCCGCGCTGAAAACGGGTACGTTCGGCAAAAATATGCTAATACACCAAATCAATAGAACTGGTTTCCAAAGCCGTTTCATGGCGATCTCTCCTTTCCGGCGGATATTCTATATTTTTATCATACAAAATCCCCATGAAAATGTCAATGTCTGAACTGTAACAATTTCGTGAATAATTTTCCATATCGGAAAAGCCGCCAAGCTTACACGGTCTCCTCTCGGAGTACCCGGCTGCATTCCTGCACATCCAGGGGCATGTAATAATAATACCCCTGGGCAATATTACAGCCCGTATCCTTTAAAAGCTGCACCTGCCGCTCGTTCTCCACACCCTCGCACAATACCCGAATCCCCAGCCGGCCGGCCAGAGCGACCATATTCTCAAAAATTGCCCGGCCCTTCGGGGTTTCCGCGTTCTGTAAGATGGAAATATCCAGCTTCAGCACGTCAATAGGATAATTCTGCAAATCCCCAAAGGACGTATAACCCGTCCCAAAGTCATCCAGATAAATTTGAAAGCCCAGTTCGTGGAGCTGTTCCAAATTGTTGAGGATCTTCTGCGGATCACTTTCCAGCTCCTGTTCTGTGATTTCAATGGCCATCTGTGAATACCGGATCCCATATTGATCCGCAATGCGGCGGATATTCTGAGCAAAATCGTCCTGTGAAACCGTCCGGCGGGAAAAATTACAGGATACAGACCAGCTGCCGGTGGTTTCCATACTTCTGGCGGCCAGCCATGCGCAGCTTCGTCCAAATATATGGTAATCAAATTCCGTACAAAGGTCATTTCTGCAAACAGACTCCCAAAAATGGGCTGGGATCATCATGCCGCCGTCCGGCGTCTGGAGCCTAGACAGGATCTCAAAGCCCACCACCTGATTGCTCTGCACATCCACATAAGGCTGGAACCGCAGGCGGAAACTATTTTCACGGATCGCTTTTCTGAGCCGTTCATCCAGTTGGGCGGCCTCCTCAAATTTCATCCGCTGGCTGTAACTGTACCCGCAGGCCGTCTGGCCGGATTGTTCCGCGTACCGTAAAGCGATTTTGGCGTTTTCCAGCGCTTCTGAAAACCCGCCGCAACCCGCCTGGACCAGATATCGGCCGAACTGGATACCAGGCCCGCCGGCAACAGGATAGGACTTTGTATAGGCTCGGACATCTGCTGAAACGGCCTGGGCAAACCGGTCGAATTCCCCATCCGGCATGGGGGACAGCACAATCAGCTCCGATTCCCGCTCTCCGCCGGCCAGCATCCCTCCAACGCCGTTTTCCAGATACTGCAGAATCCGCCGGGCCGCGTAAACGCGGAGATCCCCGCCCTGCCCGCCTGTATACCGCCTTTGCGGGCCGTTTTTATTTATACGGACGGCAATTACAGACCAAGGCCCCGGCGTCCGGCGGCATGTTTGAAAGCGCCTGCGCACCGCGCCCAGGCTGTATATCGTCAAATTCGCATTTTTCTGGCGCATAGATGCCCGCAAAATCAAAAGCGCCAGTCCTGCGAAAGAAAAAGCCCCCAAGGCTGTTATCCCGATCACCATAATTTCCATAGCTGTTTCACTCCTGCTCAGTGTTAACGCTTCGCTTGATTTTGTTCGACGCGGTCCGCAAAAAGGGTTTTGTCCGGAAATGGATCCGCCGGATCGCGTAATAGCTGGGTACCGATTGATTGTATTGCTTGATAAAAGCCCGGACGGCTGCTTCTTCCTGTTCCCCAGCGCTGCTGCCGCACCAGATATGGGCGGCGATCATATCATCCTCTCCGCAGACCACTGCTTCCTCGATGGCCCCGCACCGCGCCAAGCGCCACTCCACCGCCTCCGGGCTTACATTTTCACCGTTAGGAAGGATAATGATGTTTTTGATCCGGCCGGTTATAAATAAAAACCCGTCTTCGTCAATCCGCCCCAGGTCGCCGGTATGATACCAGCCGTCTTTCAAAACAGCGGCGGTGGCCGCCGGATCACCCAAATATTCCAGCATGATATTTTTACCTCGGACCAATACTTCCCCCGTGGGGCTGACCCGGATCTCGTTCCATGGGCCCGGCTTGCCTACGGATCCAAACTTATATTCCGCAGGAGTGGAATAATCCACCATTCCCGCAGTTTCTGTAGCGCCGTACAAAGACATGGAAAAAATGCCGAGACTGTTCAGGTACGCGGTAGCCTCTAAATCCTGGGGCGCCCCGCCGCTGCTGATATTTTGAAAGCAGCTCAGGTCCATCCGTCCCGACCGGCTTTGCTTGACCAGCATAGACACAAACATGGGTACGGCGAATACGTCCTTGGGCTGATACCACCGAATGTCATATGTACCGTCCCGCAGATTGGACAGGCATACCGGCGTACCCCGGGCCATGTCGTTCACCAGGATATTCAGGCCTGCGATATGGTAGATGGGTAAAACAAAAATACTCTTTTGGGTTTCCACCTGGCTGTGGGGCAAAACCCCATAGTGAGAAAGAACCACCAGCTTGCTTTGGCTGGTACTGCCGGAGGTCATCAGGATCACAGCCGGATCAGCAGGCCGCTGCCTGCCGGTAAACACGTACCGCCGGGATTCTGTCCGCAGCAGGCTTTCAATTGTCTGTCCGGCCGCCGGCGCCGGGCCCGTACAGCAAATACGGCGCATCCCAGCCCCTGCCGCCACCGTTTCTAAAACCGCCGCATCCTGGCTGTCATACACCACACAGGCTGGCTCCAGCCGCTGGAGGGCGTATGCCAGTTCTTCATCCGGCAAATCAAAATTTAATGGACAGGCCACGGCGCCCATAGCCATAACGGCAAAAAAGGCCGCTATCTGCGTATAGGTATTCCGGCCGCTGATGACCACCCGGCGGCCTGCAAGGCCTGCTTCGGCAAAATACGCCGCCAGCCGGCGGCAGTCGTCAAAAAAACGGCTATAGCTCACTATAACGGTCTCTGCCCCTTCCCGGAAATAAAACAACGGTTTTTCCCCGAAGCTCTTTTCCATTTTTTCCAGCATTTCATATACCGTCATATCCCAATAGGCTTCATACAGCACCGTACCAACTCCTTCCAATCCTTATGCCTGCATTTTCTGGGCTGCGAGCGCCGCCAGATCTGCCGGCGTCATCACCAGCCGCAGTTCCCGGGAAGCGATTTTGATCCCAAATAACCGTTCCGTCCCGCTGATCAGTTCCATGACCTCCACGGAGGAAAGGCCGATTTCATCTACCAAATCCATCTCCAATTCACAGTCCGTCTGTCCGGATACCTCCCGTACCAGCTGCAGCACCTTGTTTTCAATTTCATTCTTTTCCATACAAATCACCGTTCCTTTCTCTATTTTCTAAAATCGCCCGAACCGCCGGGCGAAAACAACCTTTCCAATCCAAATCACAGCGCAGATCAAGCCGACCCGCAGGGCGCACAAAAGGAATATGGCCGCGCCAAACGGGATCCCCAGCCGCTGAATCGCGCCCCCAAGCCATCCATTCCAGGGAATAGCCAGAAGCTCAAAGCTATGCAGAAACAAGACCCACAGGGAATACCGGCCGATATATGCCGTCAGGCCTGTAAACCTGGCCACCGCCAGGCCGCTTTGCGTATACAGGATAACCACTGCCGCTGCCACCGCGGATGAAACCGCGTAATCCACCGGCCCGAATCTCCAAAGGTTTGCCGCCACGTTGGCTTCGGAGAACAGGTACGCCAGTACCCATACGCCAAGTACAGGCACCAGCAGCAAAGGATGAAACCTTCTGTATAAGATCTTATATTTCCGCAAAAGGCGCCCAATCTCCAAAAAACCCAATACCGCGCAGGACTGTACAATACACCAGGGCAGCTGGACCGTTTCTACCGGCGGGAACAGCGCTGCCGCCGCCGATAGAGCCCAGATCAGAAAAATGGTCAGCTTTTGGTTTTTCAGCCGCCATAAAAGCGCGTAGATCACATTCCCGAAAAACAGCGCCAGCAAAAACCACAAGGCCACAATCCCGCCAGCCCAGACCCGGCCGAATAATTCAAAGGGCAGGACGCATCCATACAGGCCGCCCAGGATCCCGGATGAGATTTCCTGAAGCCGGAAACGGCCGCTGATCGCCGTAAACAGCAGGGTACGCAAGGCCGTGCTGCTGATCACAATAATTCCGTAGGGCACAAGCAGCTGCCGGGCCTGCTTTTTGATGTATGCCCCAATATCCGCCGGCGGCCGGAAGGAATACCCGGCCAGGATAAAAAAGATGACAATGAACACGGAAGAATACCGCATAAGGCCCCTTGTCACCGCCGCACCCCCGCCGGCGGGCATAACAGTCAAGATAAAGTCTGCCGTGTGGATCAGCACGATCAGGATCATCAATATCCCCTTCAGCACGTCAAACATTCCAATAAAATCTTTTTTGAATTGCATCCCATACACCCCCGCTTACCTTGTATATACCACCATACCGTTTTTCCCGCCGGGAACTGGCCGAAGCCCAAAGACAGCGGCGCCTTGCCTGCGCTTCGCGGCGTCTTGCCGCCTGCGGGCCGCCCGGGCGGCCATCTCCCAGGCCGTAAACAGCGGTCCCAGGCCCCAGAGTGCCCCGGTTAGCTTTTGGGCCGGGGCCTCTGCCCGCCGGTATTCCAGCAGGATCTCCAGGCAGGCATACCGCAGAGCCCGTCCCGGGAAAACCCCCCGCGTTTGATTTTCCCGGCGGATCTTTTGCAGCCATCGCCGCAGCTGATCAATATCCAGCGTGTCCCGGAAATACACGCCGGATACCTGAAAGTCCAATTCCGCCGGGGAGGGCTGGAACAAGACGCCGGTATAAAATGCTTGTATAATTTCCCGGTACTGATCCCGGTCCCGCGGATCCGTGGCGGTGATCTGCCGGTCATGCAGACGGTACAAAAGCAGGTATTCATCCTGTACGGCAAACCGCTTTCCCGCACAGAGCATTTCTGTCCACAGCTTGAGATCCTCACTGCAGGAAAACCCTTCCGTATACATGAACGCCCGGATGTCCGCCAGCCGGGCAATAACGCCAGGATGGCAGATGGGATTAAAAAATAAAAACAGCGCCTGTACAGAATCCGGGTCTGTCCGCCGGCATACCGGCGCCGACACCGTTTTCCCGTCCTTCCACAAAAACACCTGGCAGCAGGACACCGCAATGGCCGGATTCGCCTCCATAAATGCAAACTGCCGCTCCAGCCGGTCCCGGCGGCAAATATCGTCGGCATCTATCCGCACCATATACCGGCCCCGAGCCTGATTCACCGCCCGGTTCAGGGAATACTGGAGCCCCCGGTTCCGCTCGTTGCGGAACAGGCGGATCCGGGGCTCCCGCCGGGCATAATCCGCCAGGATCTCCGGGGTGGCGTCCTGGGAGCAGTCGTCGATCAGCACACATTCCCAGTCCGGAAATGTCTGGCACAAGATACTGTCCAAGGTCTCTGCCAAAAATGCCGCCCCATTGTACACACATAAAATGATAGAAATCTCCGGTTTTTTCATATCCTTCCGCCCCCAGCTATCCTGTTTTTCGCGGCCCGCAGGAATTTTTGGGCCAAGCCTACGGTATATCTAAACTCCGCCCGCCGGCAGTAGGCCGCCAGATATATTGCGTTGGGCATAATCAGGCAAAGCAGCACTTTTCCCAGAAAGCCCTCCAGGGTTTCCGGCAGAAGCCCGCAGAGCCAATAACAGAGTCCCCCGGCTGCGGCTGTCACACCCAGATAGAGGAAATACCGCAGAAAATACCGGGCCGGGTTTTGCCGCAGGCCCCGGCGGTATACCACCACCGGCTCCACCCAAAACGGCACAGTCACGGTGCTGACCAGCGTCCCCCACAAAACCCCGGCAAAGCCCATACGCTTTACCAAAAAAATGGAAGCCGCCAGGTTCACCGCCACCTCTGCCAGCGGTTTATACCGGTCGTTCCAAAACAGCCCCATAACCTCCTTGGTGGTCCCGACGGGCATACGCATACAGTACATATAAAAATTCAGCACGATTACCAGCACCGTCCCGGCAGGGAACAAGTACTCCGGCCCCAGCCACAAGCTGATAAACGGGTTATACAGACACATCAGACATATGCTGGCAAACCCAAAGGCCCAAGCCGAAAAGAAATAAATATTGTAAAAGGCTTCCCGCTTCCGTTCTACCGGCTCGCTGGCGTTCAGATTGCCCATACTGGCAGTAATGGCGTTAAAGGCCAGGCAGATTATATTTAAAAGCGCCTTTCGGATCAGCATATAATTGGAATACAACCCTACCGAAGCCACGCTGACAAACTTTGCCATTAGAAGGCTGTCTGTGGAAAACACCGCCACATCCCCGAATTTATGGAAGACCATCGCCCCCACATTCCGACGGATCACCCGCCGGTCCTCCTGGGCCAGGGGCTTGACGTGCCGCTCCCGGAGATAGGGATACATCCGGTCTGTCTGCACGGAAATCAAAATATTCTGCGCCGCCGTCCCCGCGATCATGATCCCCAAATAGAGGAAATAATTCCGGAACAGATACAGCGCCAAAATCTGTAAAAGCGCGGTCATCAGCTTGACAGCCGTATTGATGATGACCTCCACATACTTTTTTTGATCTGCGAACAGCAGCGACGCCTTGTAAACAAAGAAATAGGATATACCGGCATTGACTACATTTAACAGATAGATCCATTGAATATGCGCCACATCCGCAGGCATTTCCTTCACAAATATATCCAGAAACGGCGTAAGCGCTCCGCCGGCTGCCAGCACAACGATCCCCACTGCCGTATAGGCCCGGCGGTAAAGCCGCATCAGGGTCTTGATCTTTTCCCGATCGCCCTGGGCTGCCGGCTTATACAGGCTGAAAATAATGGACGCACCAAACCCCAGCTCCGCCAGGGACAGCATAGATAAGATATCCGCAAACAGCCCGTTCAGTCCCAGATAATTCTCGCCTAAGGCCAGGATAAACACCCGGCGCAGAATAAAATTGGACAGCATCAGCAGGAGCTGGCCGCCCAGGGCGAACCGCATATTTTTTGCGATATGATCAGTTCTGGACATTTTTCTCCGTCTCCTTCCGCATTTTGGCCATACAATACGCCCAGAACGCGTCAAAATCTGCAAAATCCGGCTGGGAGCTTAAAAACGCGTCCGCCGCCTGCTGATCATTCCCGCAGCACTGCATCTGCTCCATAAAAACCCGGGGCAGGGCATCGATATCCCGGGGCGCGAAAAGCCAGAAATACTCCTTAAAAAGCTCTTCCGGCGGTTTTTTCCCAAACCGCTGGTAATACGCCTTGGCCAGCGTATACGCCTCCCGCACCTGCCGGGCCTCCCGCATAGCCGTATACTCCGCATACGGAACAACAAGCTTTGCCGGATTGCCGGCGTAAACTCCCGGCGTCCGCAGATGGGTGGTCACAACGCTGCCGGCGCTGATAATCACATTGGCGCAAATGCTCACGTTGCACAAAATTATGCTGTTCATCCCAATAAACACATTACTGCCGATTTTCACCGGCGCCACATGCCCCCGGATCTGGCCGTCGTTTCCCATCATCACATGCCAGCAGGCGTCATGGGTCAGGATGGACACCCCGGCGGCAATTTTAACATTCCGGCCGATCTCCAGCAGAAACGGGTTGGTGTCGTCCAGGAAAATACTTTCCGGCGTTTGCAGCCAAACCGATTCGTCAATCCGGGCGCCCAGCCGGTTCATCCGCCGGATATAGGACGCGGAACTGTACCGGGGGCCGTATAAAAGCATTTTCCGCAGCTGGTTGATTTTTCCCGCGATTCCCCGCATATATCATCCTCCTATCCCTTTTTGACCATTCTGCAAATCCGCAGCACCCCATAAGCCGCCCGGATCCTATTTTTTCGGAGCAGCCAGCAGGTCACCCTGGTTTTAGGCGTGATCCCTTTGAACGCCGCCCTTTGGATATGCCTTTGCAACGTGGGATGGGCCATGGCGTTCTTGATTTGGCCAATCATGCCGTATTCCCGGGCGTCAACGGCGGCCAGCAGCAGGCCAAAGCAGATAAAGGCCGTATAGCGGCTGATCTGCGCCGGCAGCCCGGCGGACGGCTCCGCCGGGATCCGTTCCAGCCCTTCCACGCCTAACGCCAGCTGCCGGTATTGCCGCAGATTAAAGCTGCGGGAATCTGAGCCCGCCCGGCAGCGGTAAAAATACATCGGTATATGGCTGATGTAAACACTGTCCGCCTGGAAATACGCAGGGATCACACAGGCCACATCCTCCCCCAGGGAAATCCCTGGATTTACCGCCATCTGGATAGGATGCAGCAGCCTGCGGCGCAAAACCTTGCCGCACTGATAATAGAACATATGTGTCATCCCCGGTGCCATCAGCACAATGGGGTGTATTTGCTCCTTAATCTTTTTCCGGTCATAATAGCCGGCGTCTACTGGCTCGCATACGGTCTCCCGCCGATTCGGCCAATGGTATGTAAATCCAAAGGAAATCATATCCGGGCTATGCTTTTCAATGATTTCCACCGCCTTTTCCAGCAGCTCCGGCGCGATCCAGTCGTCGCCGTCCACATGCACCACATATTCCCCCCGGGCTGCCTGCATTGCCGCCTGCCGGGCGCTGACCAGGCCGCCGTTGGGCTTATGGATCACCCGCACCCGGCTGTCCTTTTGGGCAAAGCTGTCGCACAGGGCCGGGCAGCCGTCTGTCGCGCCGTCGTCTACCAAGATCAGTTCAAAATCCCGGAAGGTCTGCGCCAGCACACTGTCCACACAGGCTTTTACATACGCTTCTATATTGTAGACTGGGACTAATACCGAAAATAGCATACGCACTATCCTCCCGTCATATTTTTTTCCGCAGACAAACCAGGAGCCGCTCCAGCGCAAACAGCCTGTGCCGCATGGCGAACGCGAAAGCAGCCTGCTTTACGGGCAGCCGCCAGTATGGATACCGCCGAAGCGCCGCCGCTGTCGCCGGATCCCGGCAAATACTGAACAATTCGGAAAACAACGCCTCCTTAGGCAGTCCGCAGTCTGCCGCGTGCATGATCGCCTGGGCAGAAGCTACCCGGGCATAGGCCAGCAGCTGACGGTCCAGATACAGCTGGAATTCCTCTCGGGGCAGCACGGCCGAAAGCCGCTTTTCCATTTCCACGATCAACGCCTTGGATTTTTGAAACCGCCCGGCCTGATAGCCCTTTGAGAAGGATTCGGAGTTGCGGCAGTAGCAATAATACGCGCCGGGTATTCCCACCGCTTTTTGGATCTGGGGGATGAAATCCAGCAAAAACAGCAGATCCTCCGAAGCGAACTGCCGCTCGGAAACAAACCGCAGCTGATTTTCCTGGATACAGGCGCTCCGGTAAATATTCTTGCAGACAGAAAAGCCATACCGTGAATCCTCCGGCTCCCCCGGCAGCGCCCCCGCCGTCCCCAGCAGCAGCCGCTTGATCCCGGCCTGGCCGCAAAACAAGGTCTCGGCCTGGAAACAGCCCCGCAGCGTGTCCCCGCCGCCGAATACGATCCCACCGATATGCCGCGTCCCAGCCAGCGCCATGTCCGCCTGGTGCCGGATGGCGGCGCCGTACAGCGCAGCATACATGTCCGGCTCTGCAAAATCGTCCGCGTCTACAAAGCCGATAAATTCGCCTTTAGCCGCCTCCAGCCCCCGGTTCCGGGCAGGGCCGGCGCCGGCGTTTTCCTGGCGCAATACCCGGATCCGGCCGTCCTCTGCGGCATAGGTGGCGCAGATGGCCGCGGTATTGTCCTGCGAACCGTCGTCCACCAAAATAATCTCAATGGCTTCCAGGGTCTGCTTCCGCAGGGATTCCACGCACCGGGCCAGATAACTTTCCCCATTATACACCGGTACGATGATACTGACTTTCGGCTGCATGATGTCCTGTTCTCCCTTCTGAAGCTCTTTGATAAATTCCCATAAGCCGCCGGCAATATGCCGGCAGCGTAACCATCTTCTCCCGCTCCCGCATGCAATTTTCCGATATGGCCGCAAGGCTTTTCGGATCCCCCATGAGCCTGCGGATTTCCGCCGCGAAGCCCGCGGCATCCGTCTGATCGACTAAAATACCCGTCTTTCCATGTTCCACCAGTTCAGCCATACCGCCCCGATTGGCAGTGATCACCGGTGTTCCTGCCGCCTGGGCTTCTAAAATAGTCAGAGGGCAGTTTTCATACCAAATTGATGGTACAAGCACGGCGGCCACCTGGCCCATCAGCTTTTTCAGCGCGTACTGATCCAAAAAGCCCAGCACACGCAAATTGGGAATCCCGGAAAGCAGTCCGGCGGCCGGCCCAGCGCCGGCCGCCAGGAATTGGATTTCCGGCAGTAGCCGGGCTGCCCCGGCCAAAATGCCGATCCCTTTTTCCAGGGACAGCCGCCCTGCAAACAGCACCGCCTTTTCCCGCGATACATAAGGCCCGGTTTCCGTTGTCGGAAGCTCTATATAATTATGGATCACTTCCGTTTTCCCGGCGAAAACTGAGCTCCCCAGGTTCAGCTTTTCCGCCAGAAACCGACTGGGACAGATATACCGGGCCACCCGCCGGTAGGTTTCCCGCTTTTGATATACAATGGCCTCCAGCGAGCCCAAAATGCTTTTAATTCGGGAATTGTGGATGCAGCCATATTTCGCGCAGTTCCACTTGCTTCCGGTCACACACCGCTGGCAAACGCCTTCCTCCCTTAGGTTATACAAAAGGTGGTTGGGACAAACCATTTGATAATCATGCACCGTCTGCACCACAGGTACACCCTTTGCCCAGGCCGCATCGATAACGGCCGGCGTTAGCTGGAAATTGATATTATGCATGTGGATTACGTCCGGCCGGGAGCGATCGATCACCTGGCCCAGCTTCCGGTATGCCTCCCGGGAATAAATAATCTTGAATGGATAGCACAGCCTGGCTGCGGAGCGGCCGTGGAAATCCATGTTGTATGTGTATAAACCGGCCTGGTTCCCCACTGTATTCCGCTGGTCCGCCATGCCGAAGTATTCCACCGAATGCCCCTGCTGGGTTAAATATTCCCCGATTTGCAGCATATAGGTTTCCGCTCCGCCCCGGGGATACAGGAATTTATTCACCATTAAAATATTCATAAAAGGCTTCCCCCTTCCCGAGGCCGGTTTCCCGGCGATACCCAGCCGAAACGCCGGTATTCGTCCTCCCGCACCCACTGGTCAAACCCCGGCCCCATGACTGCCATAGCCACGGCGGAATTAAACAGCTGGTAGTTCATGGTATTGTCCGTTGTAGACACAATGATCATATACAGCAATACGGCAAATACTATGATCTGGTTCCCGCTTTTCCCGCCCCGGCCGAAATAGCCGGTACGCAGTACAGTCAGCGACAGCAGCCATAAAATATATCCAATAAATCCCAGATCAATATAAAATTGCAGGAAATCATTATGAATCGCCCCCACACCCAGGGAAAGGTTTTCATTCAGCTGATATGTCAAAAAACCCATCCCCTGGCCCAGAAACGTAGGGGAAAACGTATAGAACTGGTCGATCCCCCGGAAAATTGCCGCCCGGCCGCTGGTGTCCAGCCCTGCTTCTTCCATCAGCTGGAATACGCCGAACTTGACTGCGCCGATATACCCGATCAGCAGTGCGATGATTCCCAGAAGGGTTATGGTAATGATCCGGGAGATGGTTTTTGGATTTGCCCGTTTTAAAAGCAGAAGCAACCCCCAGCCGGCCAAGAGCCCGGCGCCCACGCCGATCACAGCGATCCGTTTAAAGGCGGAAAGAAAACAAAATCCAGCCAACCCCAAAAACAAAAAATACAGCGGCTTCCTCTGGAAACGCAGAAGCATATAGATCAGGAACGTACCAACGCAAAAAGCCAGCTCATGGATCTCTGCCTCCATGATCACCGGGCCGGTTTCACCGGCAAAGGTTTTGATCAGTGTTGCCAGCTCATTCAGATACACGCCCACGCCATGGCGTGCCATTACCGTGACGATCATCAAGAGGTTCGCCGTTAAAATAGCCGTTAGGTGATACCAAATTCCCTTTTCTCCAAATACATACAGCATAGCTGCCGCTGCGAAAGCCGCAGACACATTGTTCATAAACAAAAAATAATACGAGAGCCCCCGGGAAATCAGGTCAAAATCCGTCCGCCCCACATACCAGATCAAAAGCGATGATGTCAGCATGACCAAGGTGGGGATGCTCACCACAAAAACGGCTTTTACCGCCACAATCCCCCTGGACACATTGGGGAAAACCAGAAAATAGATAAAGCCGGAGACCGCCAGCAGTAAAGCAAACAGATGGCGCAGGGTAATATTTACGCCGATGGTCACAAATTCATTGAGAAAATAGTGCATCAGCACATCCACCGCCACAAAATATACAGCGGCGAATTTTTCCCGCAGCTTGCACTCCATAGTTTGTCTCCCTTCTAAACTATCCTCAGCCGGCGGCCTGGTTCTTATTTGGTCTCCGGCGCCCCGTCTTCCTCAATAATCGCTTGGGAGGTATACGTCTCCTCCGCCTGCATAGCTTTTGACAGCAGGCCCCGCATAGAATGGGTCTTATCCCGGAAGCTTTCCGCCAGGCCGATCTGGTATACAATGCTCCCTTCGCGGAAAATTTCCCGCCGGTCGATCAAAAGCTGGAACCGGTGCAGGATATAGTCCACGGTAATATAGTCTGATTTTTCTACCACGATAATAAACTGCCCGTTGCCGTTATACACCATGTAAGCTCCTGTTTTGCTGAACACATCCCGCAGGGTCTCCGCAAACAGCTGAATCACCTGGTCGCCGGTATCCCGGCCATAAGCCTTGTTGATATCTACCTGATTGTTGATATGCAGCATAGCGCAGAGGGTACCGTCGTCTAAAAGACGCTTGTCATGGCCTTTCAAATAGCTGTCAAACGCGCCCCGGTTATAAAATCCAGTCAAATGATCCGTATAGAACATGTATTGGATAATATCATTCAGACGGCCCAAAAGGATGGCGCCGCAGCAGCAGATAATCAACAGGAATACAGCGGCGATGGCCGTGTACAGCGTAACATCGATCCCTTCTGCTACGGAAACGGTGGAAAGCATGGAAATATTCTGGGCGCCCAGATATTCGTTATACTCCTGATTGGTCCGGTCTATCTCATCATACAGTACGCCCAGCGTATCCACCAGGGCTTTGATATCCTGGTCCACCTCCGCCACAATGGCGGCATAGTTTTCTACAGTCCGGGCCGAGCAGGTCTGCTCCGTCCCGCCGCAGGCGCCTCCGTCCGCGCCGCTGCACCGGCTGAATACGTCCATGATATAGCTGGCATAGGCCGAATCGATCAAGGCGTATTCCTTGGACTCGCTGTTATCCCGCCAGCTGTAGATCAGCTGGTCATAGCTCACCGTCTGGTCAATGTCTACCGGGTTCCCTTCCTCGTCTTTTAAGAGATATTCATCATATACATCGTCCAGGATATACTCATAAGTGATATTGGTGTTTCCGGAATCCCGCATTTTTGTCACATAATTGTTGATCAGCGTCAGGATATCGTTGATTTTTTCTTCGTCCTCCAAATTGCTGAGGTTATGGTTTTTGATGCGCTCTGTGTAGTCCGACAGGAGGACAGTTTTATTTTTGGTAATCTGGTATTTTAGGATCTGCGAATACAGCCTGGATACCGTTACGCTTTGAATATAATTAAATTCATTGGTAAAATCCGAAAAGCACTTGCCGGTGGATGCCGCTCGGAAATACATATCCCCTTCTGACCGTTTTACCAGGGTCTCAATGGTATCGTCAATCTGATCCTCAATAATCTCCATCATCTGGATATAGTCGTAGTTGCCGTTATACAGCCCGGTCAGGCTGTTCGTGGTAGAGCTTTGGTTTACATATTTTTCGCTGTAGGCGGAAAAGTACAGATCCAGGATCTCGTCTAAAACCTTCCGGGCAAACCCTTCGCCTTCATCGTTCCGGGCCTCAAAGGAAACAATGTATGTTACCGGCTCGTATTCATACTCCTCACCCTCGTCCAACAGGGCTTCTTTTCTGGCCTTTTCGTCCTCGTCGATCACCTCGGTGATTTTCACCCGGGATATCAAATCGTCCACAGAGTACGGGACCAAATCCAAATTGAGGTTGGTGATCACCTTAGACATGATCGCCGAAGATTTAATCTCATTCACATCCAGCTCCTGCCCTGCGGGCGTCAGCCCCTGCTGGGCCTGCTCCCCCTCATACCGGATCACTGCGGAAGCCAGATAGGTCTGGGAGGAACGGAGAAAAGAAAATACCGCTGCCGTCAAAGCAATACAAACCACGATGATCAGCGGCAGCCACCGCTTGATATATCTGGAAAGCTGAAATCTTCTCATACTGTCACCTCGCTTTGCGCCTCTGCTTCTACGCCCGGTTCAGTCTGTCCGCCTCCCGCTTCTTCTGGCAGCACCTGGCTTTTCCGTCGGTTTGGAATGCGCCGCACCAGGTTTAAAAGCGTCAGCGCGCAGAAAAACAGAAGGGAGAGCAGTACGCACACCGCCGCTTTTTGGATAAAAGATTCGGAAAATACCGCAGCGGAAACACACTGATTCATCCTCGTCCAGGTATATTCCTGGGCCAGCCGCTTCGCGGTCTGTGAAAGCGTCTCCAGCCCGTTACAGATTTGCCCGATCAATACATCCGCACCCTGGGCTGAAGCCCCAGCCCCATTTTGCAGCGCGTTGATGACTGCCGTATTGGTTTCAATCTGCTTTAAATATTCCGCCGCCTGGGTACTGTAGCTTTGGGCTTCCATGGCCAGCTCGTCAATCCCAACCTTTGTCCGGCCCATATAAAACTCTCCGGCGGCGTCCGTAGTCGGCACCAAAACGATCCGGGTCATTTCTTCAGAATACATGGAGACAGCCTGGTTCCGCACCCGGAAGGAGGCCGACGCTTTCTGGTTATCATAGCCCAGCATGGTGTTTTCATAGTTCAGCCGCTCCACATATCCCAATGGATCCTTGGAGAGGCCGTCAAACAGGATCAGGGAATACAGCCCGTTCTCGATCTGGTTTTTGCTCAGCTGGGCAGCCTTCTGAGCCACGGAATAAAATGTTTCTCCGCTGGCGGAAACAAAGCTGGGATACTTGTCGGCCAGGCAGTACATATAATTTTCGATGGCCTGTGCCTGCATCATCAGGTTCATCTGAATATCCAGATAATCCAGCTTTGCAAAATCCTCCGCCGGTGTAATGTCCATATTCAGCACCTGGAGGTTTTCCGCGTACTGCGCGATATAAAATTCCCTGTATGCCGCAATGATCAGCTGCACCACATTCTGCGCGTTCAAATGTCTTGTTTTTTCGTTGGCCCGGTATACCAGGTTAAATTCTGTAGAAATATGATATTCTTCCTCCGAACCCACACCGCCCTGCATCAGCGGTGAAACGTCCAGGCACCGCCGCAGGTCCGGCACTGTCACACCCTCCAGGGCGCCCATTTCGATAGCCCGCTCCAGCACCTGGTCGCAGATGATCTCCGACATATTGTAGCGGGTACCGTTGGCGTTTTGTCCTTTGGACGCCTCGGCAAAATTCAGGGACAGCGTCGCCTTGGCATAGCTGTTGCTGGTCTGGTGAAAGCCCAGGACGAGCATCCCGGCGTATAGCAGTGCGGCCGCTATGCTCCATACCCGGACCGTTATATTCCGCCGGGCCAGATACGGCTTCACGATGCCCCAGGACAGATTCCGCGTCCGAATATACAATATCCCGCCAGCCGCCCCGACCGTCAGCAGAATGGCCAGCAAAAAAAACATGATCAGGCTAAACGTATTTTCATTCATGCTCTTCCCTCCTACCCTGCCTCAACGGCCAATATCCACGATCACCAGCTCCGGCTGGTTGCTGATCCGCACCACGCCCCGGTTGGAAAGCCCCCGGCTGACAATCAGGGGATGATCCAAAACGGTGTATTTCCCGGCTATATAAGCCGGGGACTGGCCCCGTTCCGGGAACAGGCCGTTTTTCCGTTCATACAGCCCGCCCAGATATGGCAGCCGCACGATTCCGCCATGGGAATGGCCGCAGAGGATCAGATCCCCCCAATATCCCTCGGGGAATTCCTCGAATATATATGGTTCATGGCAGACAAACAGCTTAAAATGGTCGGTATCCGTACTGGTAAACTGCGCGAAGCTTTCCTGGGCATAAGGCCAGAATGCCGATGGGTTCGAGGTCAGAACACCGTAAATATCCACCTGCATTCCCTTAACCTCCACGGAGGCGGTTTCGTTTTGCAAAACAGTGACTCCTGTATCCTCTAAGGATTGGCGCAGACCTGCGCTGGTTAAGCTGGAAAGCGAATGGTTAGTGTCGGAATTTCCCGCCAGCGCGTCTAATTCCTCTTTGGTCATCTTGATCCCATAATCCTTGGTACATTCGTCGTTCCCATAGATATAATAGGCTGGCGCAATTTCCGCCAGCCGGCGGCACAGACGCAGGGTTACCTCGTCCGATGCGTCGTTCTGCTCCAGGATATCCCCGGAAAGGATAATGATATCCGGCCGCAGCTTTTGGATCCGATCAGTCAGCAGGCTGTTGTCCTGGCCGTAGGTGGTATTATGGAGATCGGATAGATGAACCACTCGCATCGTTTCAAATATTTTCGGTGAACTCACTGTATAAAAGGTTTCCGAGAACCTCATATTTTGAACAGCATTAGAGCCGACAATGGCGATGAATCCCGCCAAAACGAACAAAACCACGCTCAAGGCCAAAAGAGCCGCCCGTTTGGGAACTTTTTTTGTCCGGGGCGCCGGCGGGGCTTTTTTCTTTAAAAATTGAATCTGAACCGGATATTCCAGCACTGCATATACGGCAGCCTGGAAATCATCGGCATATTTCCCCAGGAACTCTGCTTCATCCCGGCCGCCTGTGTATAAAAGCGTAATCCTCCTGCTGGTAAACCCCAGCAGCACAAACTGGTCCACCCATTGGAATACTGCCTCCTCCGGCAGATCCTGGGCTAACCTGCCTAGGATCATTTTCCATACCGGCAGCATCGCCGGATTGACCCGGGGCTTTTTCTTTCGGACTGATTTCCACTGGCCCGGTTTTGCCCCGCCGCCGGCAAGCCCTTTTATCCGCTCAGCAATTTTCATAACCCACCACTTCCTCATACACCCCCAGCGTTTTCTTTACCACAGCGGTGTAATCATATTTTTTTTGAATATATTCCATTTGCGCCTGCGCCTGCAAATTTTCTGTCCCGGCGTCTAAGCTTTCCTGCAGGCAGTTCTTTAGCGCCGCCACATCCCCCGCTGGAAATGTGCTGCCGAATCCGCCCAAAACGTCCGCGTTCTCCGGGATATCGCTGGTCAGGCACCGGGCGCCGGCCGACATAGCTTCTAAAAGCGTCAGCGCCATACCCTCCACATAGCTTGGCAAAACGTACAGGCTGCAGTGATGATACAAGGCCCGCAGGATTTCTCCCTGCGCAAAGCCGGTAAACACGATCCGCCGGTCTTTGGCAGCCATGGCTTGGATCTGCCTGCCGTATTCCGTATCCGGCAGTTCCCCGGCAATCACCAGTTTTTTTTCTGTACGGCAGTCTGCAAATGCCGCGACCAGGTCATGCAGCCCTTTTTCCGGCACGATCCGGGCTAAAAACAAGATGAATCCCCGGTGGTGCAGCCCAAATTCCCGGGTCAGCCGGCTGCAGGACGCGTATTCCACCGGCACAATACCATTTTCGATCATCACCGGCGTCCGGCCGTAGGTTTCCTGGAAATACGCGGCCACGCCGCGGGACAAGACAATCACCGCGTCGGCATACCGGGCAATGATCCGCTCCCCCAGCTTCAGATAGGCCGACCCTAACCGGTTCCATTTTGCTCGCTGCCAATCCAGCCCATGGACAGTGGCCACCGTCTTTCTCCCCAGCAAATGGGCTGCCAGCAGCATAACCGACGGCCCCAGGGCATGATAATGGATCAAGTCATACTGCCGGCGAAGTGCTGCCATAGTTGCCGTAATCGAATACAGGAGCGCGTTTAGGCTCTGGTTTTTGACCGTAGCCGTCCGATATACCTGTACCCCTTCTTTTATGTAAGCGTTATGCCCTTTCTCCCGGCCCCGGTTATACACCGCCACCTGGTGCCCTTCCCGGGAAAGCCGGGTTGCCAGTTCATAAACCACAACCTCCACGCCCCCGGAACGGGAAGGGAAATCCTTATGCCCAATCATCGCGACCCGCACACTATCCCGTCCTTTCTGAAAGCTGGCCGTCTCAGCGGCCGTGCCGCCGGAGCATGGCCCAAACTGTCCGAAAAATCAGCTTTAAATCCAGCCACATGCTCCGGTGCTCTATATACTCCAAATCCATTTCGACCCATTGGGCAAACGATATATCATTCCGCAGGGCTGACGTCTGCCAATAACAAGTAAGCCCTGGGGTAACCAAAAGCCTGAGCCGCTGGTAGTCGTTGTACGCGTCTACCTCTTCCGGCAGCGGCGGCCTTGGCCCCACCATACTCATATCCCCCTTGAGTACATTCCAAAGCTGGGGCAGCTCATCCAGGCTGGTTTGCCGCAGGATCCGGCCTACCCGGGTTATCCGGGGATCATCCTTCAGCTTGAACACCGGGCCGTCCATTTCATTTTTCTGTTCCAGCTCCCGGCGCATAGCTTCGGCATTTTGGACCATGGTCCGAAATTTGTACAGCGTAAAGGGCTTGCCATGGCGGCCAATCCGGGTCTGCCGGAAAATGACATGCCCCCTGGGATCATCAACCGCGATTAAAACCGCGATCAGCAAAAAAACCGGCGCCAAAACAAGTACGAACACAACGGATACAACCTCGTCAAATATCCGTTTTTTATACCAATATTTCCTGCGTGGGACAGAAAAAAGCTGCTCCAGCCGCTTTTGCGTTTCCCCGTCTACCTGGTCATATTGTACATATTGCACTGCATTCCCTCCCTGCTTTCCCGCAGATATTTCCAGCCTGCCCTATTTTTCTGCAAATAAAAAAGCTGCCGCATGAAAATACGGCAACTGGCTGCCTCGCTTCTGCGAGGCCCTATAGCTTTGCGTCACCACCTTGCGATGGCTTTGCTTTTTACAGGTCTTTATTTTTTCTGTTCCCATTATACAGGATATCCAGAAAATTGTCAACTATTTTTGAACACGAACCAAAATTTTCATTCTATACCAGGTCCAGTTCCATCCGCTCTAAAATAGCTTAGGACACTTATTCTATCTCCCGATCAGCCCGGATCCGCGCCAGCATTTTACTATATTCCCGAGGTACCCATAAGAATATTCCGGCCAGGCAAAGTCCAAAAACCAGCGTAGACGTCATGGCTGTCACGCCCAGCGCCTGTATAAATTTTACCGGCAGAAAAATCCAGGCCAATAGGACACCCTGATCGCAAATAATCAGCCCCAGTGCAGTCAGGATATAAATCCCAAAGGCCGCTGCATTGACCCGGTAATATTGCCGCCGGTCCGGTACGCTGGAAATATACTTCCGAAGCCGCCCCAGACTCAAGAACAGAAAAATGAACGCGGACAATAGGATTGCAATGAAATTTGCTGTCCGGCTGCCCGGCACAATCCGGGCCATGATCAGCAGCATCATGGGGACGGAGCAAGCCGCGCTCTGGGCAAAGGTTTCTATAATCCTCTGAAGCAAAAAAGGCATTTTACCGCGCCTCCTCTAAGGAAGGTTCTGTCTGGACGCTGGCCGTCCGGGTTTGGGGATCCCACCCCACCGCCGCGTCCAGGGCCTCGGCAATAGCCCGTACAGGCACCATCGTCCTTTCGCTGATAATCATAGGCGGGGCGTCCAAGCTGATTTGTTCCATGGTTTGATCCTCCAGGTTGATCCGCACCATAATCGGCTTGCCGATCCGCATGTTCAAAACGGTTTTTCCCCGGACAGCCGTAATAATTTGATACTCACCATCCCAATCAACGTCAGCCCCCAGCTTTTCCAGGATGGCCCGGAATGGCAGCATTGCCCGGTCATTGACAATCTGGGCGGGTACATCCCCCTCTACCGCAGCGCCGTCCACTAACACAGTGACCGCTTCCACGGCCTGCGGTGCGGATTCCGCCGCAAACACAGGTACTATCCATAAAAGACATCCCAAAACCGCAAAGCTAAATAAAAAATGCTTGATTGTTTTCATGTAATCCCTCATATCCTGATTATATCCATTTTTGCCAGCAGCCCAGCCGCCTAAACTGCATAGTTCTATTATAAACTCCACCATCCGATTTGTCAAGCCATTCCGCAGGCCGCTTTCCGGCCCGCTATATTCTGACATGGGCTTGTGTCCGGCATCCTCTTAAAGAATATAATAAAACCTGCCCGGACAGCCGGGCAGGCATATTTATTGGATTTTAATGCCGTTGACAGAAATGTCCACCTGGATCTCCGGATTGATCAGATCCAGCAGCTCGTCAGTGGTGATTCCAAAAATAATAGATAACTTAATAACCGTATTCATGCTGGGAATAGTTTTTCCATTCTCATAATTCGCAATCGTGCTTTTCGAAACATTCAGCGCCTTCGCTAATTGCTCCTGCGTTAAATTATGGGCCTTGCGCGCTTTCCGGATTCCTTCGCCACTATACGTTTCTCTCACGGCATCCCGCTCCCTTCCCATTGATTATATCATAATTCGACAAAATATGCAATCTTTTTATAAAATTTTTACCAACCGATCCGCAATTTGGCCAAATTCATCAATCCCCAACCGTTCTCCGCGGATTCCGGGATCGATCCCAATTTCCGTCAGCATTTGGCTGACGGTCGGTTTTTCCAGCTGAAACGCGCTAGCCAGACAATTCAAAAGCGTCTTCCTTCGCTGGGCAAACGCCGCCTTTACCGTGCGGAAAAACAGGCGTTCATCCGCCACGCATATATGGGGCTTATCCAGCATGGCAAACCGGACCACCGCCGAGTCTACCTTGGGCGCCGGGAAAAAGCGGGATGCCGGCACCGCAGTCACAATCGACGGCTCCGTATAAAACTGGCACAAAAGGCTAATGGCCCCATAGTCCTTCGATCCTGCCGGGGCGCAAAATCGCTGGGCTACCTCCTTCTGCACCATCACGACAATATTTTTCAGGGGCAGCCGGGCCTCCAGCAGCCGGGTCACAATAGGCGTAGTGATATAGTACGGCAGATTGGCCGCCACGCTGATCCGCTTCTCTGGGAATTCCCGGGCCAGCAGGGCTGGAATATCCATTTTTAAAATATCATCCCAAACAATTTTTACATTGTCGAGTCCATGCAGTGTATATTCCAACACTGGAGAAAGCCGCTGATCCACTTCAATGGATACCACCTTCTCCGACGCCTGGGCCAGCGCGTACGTCAGCACCCCAAAGCCAGGGCCGATCTCCAATACACCCTCCGCCGGCGCCGCTGCTTCTACGATCCGGTTTAGTACGCCGGCGTCTGTCAAAAAATTCTGCCCCAGACCCTTGGCAAAGGTAAAACCAAATTCTGCCGCTAAAGCCTTAATTGTTTTTGGCGATGTTAATTCCATGCTTTCCTCCAATTCTGTAAATACAAAATACGCAGACCGCAAAACCGGTCTGCGTATTTCGTTAGTCTAAAATGTACACTGTGGCGCTTCTTCTGCCGAAGTTAATGCATTCCCGCTGTGTATTATAGCACAAATCCACACGGTTCCCTTTGATCGCACCGCCGGTGTCCCCTGCGATGCAGTATCCGTATGTCCAGGATTTCCCGCCGTCGCTGGACTCAATATACAATTTTGTCCCCAGCGGGATAACCTTCGGATCCACAGCTACCACCCCAAACTGGGGTTTCAATCCATAAGCGGTTTTCGCGTACCCGCCGTTCTCTCCAGGCGATGTGTCATATGCCGTAGCGGTCACCTGGATTTTCCGGGAATAGCTAAAATCCTTTGTCTTGGTCTGGTTACTGGTAGACGCCGCTTTTACAGCCGGCGCTTCCGTCTTGACCGGCGCGGGGATTGGCTTGGTCCCAATTCCTTTCACCGCATTGACCGGCTCCTTGGTTACCGTTTCTGAGACAATTTCCCGACTGACCTCTACGCCGTCCTGCCGGGTAACCTTATAGACGGTTTCCTTAGTGCCTTCCGCGCCTTGTGTCAGCATCTTATTGGTGCCTACATACAGGGTGCTGTCCGGCTGTTCTACTGTAGTAAAAGGAATCGACGTTGTGACCGTTTCCTCCGCCACATCAATCCGCTGTACGGTGACTGTCATGTTTTCCGCAACCGCCGTTGTTTTATCGGGAATAACTACGTCGTTGGGCCCCAGCACAATACCGACCTCTTCCAGGGCCTTGCCCACAGTACTTTCCGTTGTTGCGGCAACTTCGATCTTACCGTCCGCCACAAGCTCAAAAACCTTGCCTTCACGAATCACGATCTTCGCTTCGTCATAAATCGGCGCATCATTTTTCATGTTGACTTCGTCGTATTCGCCTACGGTCACTTCATTTTCCGCCAGGAACTCACCTACAGTGGCTTTCCGGGTACTGATGGTCGTTACGTTCTCCGTGCCGGCGAACGCGTCCACCTGCACCAGCGTAACCTTTTTCCTGGCACCGTCAAAAACAGCGCCCATGGTAAACATACAAACCAATATCAAAGAAAGGGACGCCATTAAAATCCGGCCCGCTTTACTTTGATATCCTGTTTTCATCGAAAACATATTCTAACCTCCTATCCTATACAAGCGACATTATACTACACTGACCCCCGGTTTGTCAAGAAATTTATTACGAAGTTGTTACATTTTTACGAAAATCTATTTATTTCTCTTGACTCACTATAGCAAAAGGCAGTGAAAATCACTATGTACTATCCATTATATTCCAATTTTTAATAAAAATTCCACGTTATTTTACGTAAAATTTGCTTTTTTAAATGGATTTTTATAAAAAATATGCATAAAGAACCAGATTTTGGTTAAAATATGAGCATGTAATACATCTGTAATTTGCTACAAAATTATTAAAAAATGTTTTACAAAAAATTGCGAAAATGTTGCCATCGGCAAGACAGGAGGACATATGAAAAACTCAACAAAACAAGTCGTGGTGCTGGATAGCTTCTCCTCACCCTACATCGACCAGGCAATTTTATTTGTAAAGGATTATACGCCAGCCTTAGAGGATAAGATCTTGGCTGAGGCGGAAAAAATCGTAGCAAGCTATTTTCAGCGCTCCTGCGGTGAACTGCCGGAAAAGAGCAAAAAAGCTGTGATCCCCTGGATCATCAGCGGGCTTTCTCTGCTAACCACCCTGGTTGTCTGTTTTTTCTTTCGGGCATAAAAAAGCAGGCAACACATCTATTGCCTGCTTTGGGCGTTATGCCTTTCCATAATACGCCTCCCGGTCGCAGATCAGCGTTACGTCCGGATGTACCTTGAGCATAGTAGCCGGGACATTGGTGTTAATGTCATTAGTCAGAAGTGCCTGCACAATTTTATATTTGGACAGGCCGCTGGCCAAAAGGCAGATTCGCCGGGATTTGAGGATCGTAGCGATCCCCATGGTCAGCGCCATTTTGGGCACGTCGTCAATCGTTTCAAAAAAACGGGAATTTGCTTCAATCGTACTTTTTGTCAAATCTGTCATGTGCGTTTCCACATTCAGGTTGTCGTCTGGCTCGTTAAACCCAATATGGCCGTTCTGCCCGATGCCTAAAAGCTGGAAGTCAATCCCGCCATACGCCGCGATTTTTTCCTCATAAGCCTGGCATTCTTGTTCTGGGTCATCTGTCTGCCCGTTGGGAATGAAGGTTTTGGCTCGATCAATATTGATATGGTCAAAAAATTGATGATCCATAAAATACCGGTAGCTTTGCGGATTCTCCGGGCTCATGGGGTAATATTCATCTAAATTGAATGTTGTTACATCCCGAAAATCCACTTCTCCGGCCTGGTTCATCCGGATCAGGTTTTCATACACCCCGATAGGGGTGGAGCCCGTGGCCAGCCCCAGAACGCAGTCCGGCTTCAGCAGGATCTGGCTGGCGATCAGCTTGGCCCCCTGCAGCGATAATTCCGCGTAATCCTCACATACAATTACTCTCACGCCTGTTTTCTCCTTATTTTCTATATTTCCGCACAATTGCGGCCATTTCATCCAGCTTGGTTTCCATGTCGGCTGCCAGCTTAAACTGGGACCGGGCCCGGTCTAAATTCTGCCCGGGCCTGTGGATCCGGAAATAAACGTCCCCGTTTAAATAGTCGCCTAAAAAACGCATGCCGCATTCATAGGTCATCAGTACCGCCGAAAACGGCAGAAGCTCGATTTCCCGGGAAGTAAGCTCCGGTCCCAGTTCTTCCAAAAATCCCTTGGTAAACTGTTCAAACAAATGCAAGTCACAGTAGACATTGTCCAAATCCGTGTCGTCCTCCGCCCCATGATTGGCGCCAAACCGCAGCGCGTCGCCAAAATCAAACAGCGCTGAGCCAGGCATCACCGTATCCAGGTCAATTACACAAACGCCTTCATACGTAACCGGGTCTAGCAGCACATTATTCAGCTTGGTATCATTGTGGGTCACGCGTACCGGCACACTGCCGTCCGCCATAGCGTCGTTGACGACATCCGCGTATTTTTCCCGGTCCAGCACAAACTGGATCTCCCGCCGGACGCCGGCGGCCCGGCTTTCCAGATCCGCCTTCACGGCAGCTTGGAAGTCTTCGAACCGGGAACGGGTATTGTGAAAATTCGGAATCGTTTCATCCAGGGTCGCCGCCGGGAAATCGGAAAGCATCCGCTGGAACCGTCCAAACGCCCGTGCCGCGTAATAAAACTGCGCGGGATCCGTTATGGTGTCATAGGAAACGGCGTTTTCCACAAAGTTATACATCCGAAAATAGCTGCCGTCCTCGGCCTTATAATAATTTTTACCATCCACCGTCCGGATCACCGTCAGGGTCTCTCGGTCGGGATTGCCGCCGGCAGCCTTCACCTTTTTCCGGATAAAATCCGTTACCGCCGCAATATTTTCCATCAGCCTCTGGGGATTCTGGAAAATATCCGTATTGATTTTCTGGAGAATATACTTCTTGGTATGATTCACCAAATAGGTATCGTTAATATGGCCGTTCCCATAAATTTCCGCAGAATGGGCAATATTAAATGCGGAAATTACCTGATTCAAATCAATTGCCATCATACAGTCCCCTTTTCTCTAATGCTTTTACTGCCTGGGCCACCGCCTGGGCGTCTTCCCGGTAGGTCATCCCGAACCACCGCTCCGCAGTGGGCAGCACCCGGACCCGTTCCCCTTTTGTCTTGATCAGGCGGTCTACCACAGACGGCAGAAAAAATTCCCCCTTTTCCGGATTATCCAGCGTTCGCAAAAAATCGGTAAACCCCGTTTCCAGCGCATCAAAAATCATGGGGGAGAAGCCCCACATATTCATGGACACAATGGTGTCCAGCGGGATACCGGAATTTTTATCCAGCGCCGTGTATTCTGTCACATCCTGTAATAATCCATCTCGAATCTGGCAGACTCCCCGGGAAACTGTCCCATTTTCCGTCAGCGTATTGCCCAGCCGGAAGCCTACCATGCACATTTCCGATTCGGAAACCAAATGCTGATGTAAAAGCGCATAGGAGGACTGACCGTAAAAATCATCGGCGTTGATTACCGCGAATGGCGTTTTGACCACCTTCCGGGCACACAGCACCGCGTGGCCTGTCCCCCAGGGCTTTGCCCGGCCCGGCGGCACGGAAAAACCCACTGGCAGGTGATCCAGCTCCTGAAATACATAAGATACATCCATTTGCTCCTCCGCCCGTTTCCCTACCGTATCCCGGAAGTCCCTTTCAATTTCCTTTTTGATAATAAAAACAGCCCTGGTAAAGCCGGCTTTTTTTGCGTCATATACGGAATAGTCCAGGATTGAGCCCAGTCTCCCCACCGGCGTAATCTGCTTTAAGCCGCCGAACCGGCTGCCCATCCCAGCCGCCATAACCAGTAATGTGGTATCCAAAAAAAACACCCCCATCATTTTACTTATAATTCTATTATATTGTATAATTTTAGAATTGCAATCTAAAAACAGGCAAATAATTTATGATTTTGGTCATTTTTCCAGCAATAAATATCCCCCCGCATAGTGCATTTGTCAAGAAAAAGTAGACACCCAA
>CBCTZG010000025.1:0-36747 GCA_965151315.1 uncultured Clostridia bacterium | reverse complement strand
TTGATATTGAAGAACTGGGCCTGTCGGTGCAGGCGGCGCGGAATCTGTACACCGGTAAAGCCAATGCTGAAATTGTCAACCGCCTGTTGGAAAGCCCGCGCTTTGCAGAAGTCACTTACATGATCGAGCAATATTTTGACGATACGCTGGCCGCTGGTTTCGCCGGACAAAACCAGATGCTTACTACCCTTAGCGCCATGCTGCGCCGGAACAATAAAACAGACGCTGCGGTGCAGGCCGCCAGAACTGTCAACAGGCAGAAAGTCCCTGTATATCAGGCAGACCTGACGATGATACAGAACACATTTATGGCAGCACTGCGGGAAGTGAAGAAAGAGATCGGCAATGATTTTACGGCGGCGCAGTCTTTGACCAAAGGCATCACTCAGCAGATGTTCTCCGAATTGACAAAAGGTCAGGATGTCCAGGCACCGACCATCACGCCGGAAATGATTTCCGCCGCTGTCACCCAGAGCGCGGCAGGAATGGACGGTGTGCAAAAGGAAGCGTTGGACAAGTTTGGTCAGGCGTTGACGGAATTTCTCCAATCCACCTTAGACCACGCGCAGGAGAAACAAAATGCCGACCCTGAGCAATGAGCATCTGTGCAAGCTGGCGCAGGCTGGGGATACGACTGCCCGCGACATTTTGCTGAAAAGTAATCTGGGATTCATCCGAAAAATAGCGCTGGAACAATACCGAAGTATGGGGCTGGATGAAAATGATATTGGAATTGATGTAGATGATTTGGTGCAAGAGGGAAGTATCGGCTTGCTGAATGCGATCCCTTTATTTGATGCCGGACGGGGCATGAAATTCCTGACTTATGCGGCACCGGCAATCCGCAATGCCATGACAGACTGCATCCGCGCCGCCCTAGCTCAATTTGAGCAACGGATGATGGATAAGAAAGACGGCCCCGGCTTCCAGAGAGTATATCTGGATGACATTCTATCCGATGATGAACGGATGCTGCGGATCGAGGCCATTGCTGACCCTCACACCCAAACGCCGGAACAAATCTATATCCAAAAAGAACAGCTGACGGAACTATATGCGGCGATGGACAAGTTGACCGCCAGAGAGCAGACCTATCTTCTGTACCGCTATGGATTTACCGATGGAATCGAGCACCCGCTGATCGGCGTGGCACTCCATTTCCATCTGAGCGAGAGCCGGACAAAGAAGGTGGAGGGCGAGGCGATGGACAGCCTGCGTGGGAAGCTGCCGTGGTGGTTCTGATACGATGGTAAGCAGCGGCTGACGGGGGCTTTGATATACCTTTGTTCCGCAGATGACAAGGCTGGCAGACAGTGCATATTCGCACCGCCTGCCAGCCTTTTTCTGTCGCTTATGCTGCCCCGTAAGGGGCAACCCTTCCCGCCAGAACGCCGCAACTGTAGCCACACTTTCCGGGGCGTGCTACAATTCCGGCTGTCATCTGCTCCACAAAGGTATAACACACTAGACTTTCCGGAGGAAAGTCGTGTGCCAACAGGGATGCTACTCGCCCCTATTGGAAACCCAGAGCCAAAAGGGCTGCCCCCTCTGGACGCCCCACCTGTTTGTGCAGGGGCTATCGTCGAGTTTCAGTTTTTTCTATTTTTTCGTTTGCCATAGTACCAGCTTCTCTCGCTTAATGGGCAAAGCAAAAGCGACCGGCCCTTTACGGTTGATCGCTTTTGCTTTGGTCACTTATTTGATTTCAGAGGCAATGGTTGTCCCTTTGATTTTGTTCCCATCTCCAATAGAAACGCTGTTGTCGTTATATACCAAAACAAGGATTCGGTCATTGATAACTTTGAGTTCTTCTTCGGATTTTACTGTAGTATCAATATCCAGCTCATCCAAACAACCAAATTCCTTTTCTAAAATCATAAGCATATCGAGCAGTTTATTTTCGATAACAGAGAAAATATTGCTAATAATATGCTCGCCAACAACAACTTTCGCAGATGTAATCATCATATATGGGTCGTTATTATAGGTCGCAATAGCAGGAAAGAAATCGGCAGGAATAGACTTGGAGATTTCTGTTCCAGCGACTTGACTTTTTTCCGCTAATTTTTTTAATGATTCAACGCCCTCTTGAAACACAACACTCAAAAGAATCTCTTTTGTTTCGTCAGGCATTTTTCCTAAAGGAAGCGAGACATTTGTCCATGTCATGTGACTTGCCATAGAACCTTTGAAATAAGATCCCATCAGACTGCCATGAGTTTTTCTATAAGAAGGAACGGCTGCGTCTTCAGGATATCCGGAAATTTCATAATCAAGCCATTTTGAAATTTCAGTATTATTCAAAGCCGAAACCAGCACCTTCGCTCTTTTTAGAGCTGTGATTGTATCCACCTCACCGTTCGCAAGGTCTTTTATGATTTTGCTTTTTGCCATTAGAACACCCCCTCAATGAATGCGACTATTTTTTCCCAGAAAGAAAACATGAGTATGGCTCCAGCGATAACTGCGCCAATGACTCCCGTTAATATCGGATGTTTTTCCCAGAATGTTTTCTTAGGAGAAGCAGCTTCTTGAACCAGACTGGCAATGGTAGAATCATAAATCTTATTGCCGTTACCAATTTTTACACTTTGGTCTATAGTGACGCAAGCTCTTTTCTCTGACTCATACTCTTGTAAACGTTCATTATAGGTACGAGCCGAGTTGTTGATTGTAACAAAATAGGGGACATTATCTGCCCATCGAACATTGATGAACCCCTCTTCACGAAGTTCACGAATTATACTTCTAAGTTCAGCATCTTCACTATTGGTTAATCCATCGAAGCGTTTTGCAAGCATATCAGCAGGGTTATCGGCTGCTATAATTTCATCAAGCAACTGTTTTGAGTTTCGGGGAAGTTTCTTAAAACTCATATCTTTTCACCTCATTTCAGCTGCTCACACAGCGGCAGCAGTTCTTCAATTTTGGCAACAATACGTTTCTGTTCAGAAAACGGAGGAAGTGGAACATATACATATTTTTTCATATCTTCCGACCCTAAGTTTCCTTGATTCGCTGTTCCAGTTTCCTTTGCAAAAATGATGTCTTTTATACTATCTGTTTGAAGAACATAGAGAAGATATTTGGGGTAAACATCTCCTACAGTTCTGAAACACCCAACCCTTTGATTGAGATACAGTGTCCTCTCAGAAAGGTGGTCTTTGTCAATAAGAACAGTAAAGAAATAGTCTTTTTTTCTTCGTGTTCCGGTCATTGTGACTAAAATATTGTTTTCCGCTATTAAATAGTCGTGTGCTTCTTCTGCAACTGCATCATCAATAAACACTTCTTTTTCGTGAATAAGAAGGTTATTATCTTTTACATTACCAAGCCTTATAACTTGATTGTTAGATTGTGGAACATAAGAAGTACTTTTGAAGGCATAACCACCTTGAAATGTGATTATACTCCCCAGCCTTACCCACTTCCAACTTTCTGGAATATCAAAAGGAATTTCATCTTCGGAAATCTCCGTCAAAGGCTTTTCCTTTTTTATTTTCTTTTCCGCAATGAGCCGCTGCTTCTCCGCCTGCTTCTCCGCCTGAATCTGCTGATACAGTTCCTCGCCGGTACCTTCCTCGGCTCGCTGTTCCACCAGCTTGCCCTGAATGGCATATTGAAGAATGGCCTTCCTCATGTCTTCCGGGAACTTAGCGTTAAACTGTTCCAACTTTTCATGGGATATAGAATACCGCTCTACATAAGGCAACAATTCTTCGATTTTTTTCACAATACAGTTTTGTTCATTGATTGACGGCACTGGTATAGGAATCTCTTTCAACTTCTTAATACTCACGCCACCTATTATTCCTGACATGTTGCCAGAAAAAGATTTCTTAAACTCACTGCTTTGCAAATAGTAATAAATATATTTGTTGATGATAACCGTTGAATTGAACATACAAAGTTTGTTCCCAAAGCAGACATCTCTATCGGTTATCCCTATTTTTCTCCCTGAGCTACCTCCCTCAATACACATGAGAACAGAACCGGTTTTTGCAATTCTAAAGCTATCGCTTAACGGTATGCGAACACCATTATCATATATTATAGAGTTCTCGAAAGTCACATCTTTGGTAGCAATATAATCTAAGCCCTCAGTTATTCCAGTATATTTTGATTTCTTGACTCTTTCGGGGATACTATTACCTGTGTACATTTCGCAGCAATTTCCCAGTGTACTCCATATCCAACTTTCGGGTATATCGAAGGGTGCTTCTTCAAAGTCTACCACTTTCACATTTGGCAACTTAGCATCAGCATCTGATACTACCAGTTTCCCAGAAAACGCAAATTTAAGGATGCTATATTTTAACTGTTCCGGTGTCATTCGCTCACACCTCCCGGCAGCAGAGCTTCCAGCTCCGCCAGCACCTTGTCGATTTCTGCATTGAGGGTCGTTCGTCTTTCCTGATACCCCCGAATGGTGTCCATCGGGCCAAGGATTTCTTCTTCCTCATGGGGATAGCCGCACAGGTCGATGTTGCAGCCCTGTTCGTTCAGCAGATACTCTGCGGTAAACTTCTGCGCCTTGAAGTTTTCGCCGTCCGGAATTTCCTTTCGGTCATTCCACCAGGCAATGCAATCGTCAAAGTGCTTCAGCTCCATGGGCTTTGTCTTGGAGAAGTGCTTTCTGTCGGACGGAATATCCACCCGATAAAACCATGTCTCTGTTGTCGGCTTGGTGTTGTCAAAAAACAGCAGATTGGTGGTGATTGAGGTATAAGGGCTGAACACAGAGCCGGGCAGCCTGACAACGGTGTGCAGATTGAACTGGGTAATGAGCTTTTTCTTGATGTTCACCTTGGCGTTGTCCAAACCGAACAGGAAGCCATCCGGCACAACAACAGCAGCCCTGCCGTTCTTCTTCAAGCGGTACATGATAACCGAAAGAAAGAGGTCTGCGGTCTCGGAGCTTGCCAAATCGTCAGGGAAGAAACCCTGAATGGACTTATCCTCATGCCCACCGTAGGGCGGATTCATCAGAATCACATCAAACTTGTCATCGTCCGTGTAGTCCAGCAGATTATGTTTCAACGAGTTCATGTGATAGATGTTCGGAACTTCAATGTCATGCAGCAGCATATTGGTTACGCAGAGCAAATAGGGAAAGGGCTTTTTCTCAACTCCATAAATGCTGTCATCAAGCTGCTTCTGATCTGTGGTGTCCCTTACCTGCTTGGAGAGCTGTCCCAGCCAAGAAGTGATGAATCCACCGGTGCCACAGGCGAAGTCTGCCATCTTTTCGCCCAGCTGCGGCTTTATCATCAATGCCATAAACTCGGTAACTGCTCTCGGCGTATAAAACTCACCGGAAGAACCGGCAGATTGCAGCTCCCGCAAAATCTCCTCATAGACAAAGCCAAAAGCATGGCTTTCCTTCACATCGTCAAACTCAATCTCGTCAATGACATCAATGACCTGGCGGAGATAAACGCCGTCCTTCATATAGTTGTTGGCGTCCTCGAAGGTGGACTTGACAATGGCTTTCTTAATGGGGGTATCAGGGGTCACCTTGATTCCTTCGTAGAGAACCGTATCACCATCTTTTACATCGTTGCCCTTCAGCACCGGGAACAGAATGTTGTTGACGAAGTTGAGCAGCTTGTCCCCAGTCATAGCGTGACCGTTTTCGTCGGCTTTTGCCCATTTTCTCCATCTGAGTTCTTCGGGAATGATGGATTCGTAGTCATCCTCGTTCAGTTCCCAATCATCTTCTTTTGCGTCATAGACTTTCAGAAAGAGCATCCATACCATCTGCTCAATTCTCTGGGCATCGCCATTGATACCTGCGTCCATACGCATAATATCTCTGATTCGTTTTATAAATCCTGACTGCATCGCCATATTAACCTACCTCAAATTCATATATGTTTTCTTCCAGCTCCTTGATGGCCGCCTCATACTGCGCCTTGCCACCAAATAGCTTGACGATTTTTGCGGGCTTCCCAAAGTCCGCAAAATCGGCAAGAGACAGAACCTTGATGTCCTCAACCTCGGTTATGCCCTGATTCATGTATTTATCCAGAAGAATCCCCAAAACCGCCTGCGCATCGGCAGAATACTTGCTGAAGAAATCTTTTTTCTTAACGTTGCTGGCTCGCTCTTTGCGGGTTAGCGGCTTTTTACCGTATGCCACATAGCAGATAAAATCGAAATCGTCCACATCTTCCATACCTTGGTCTACCTTTAATGCTTTTAGGTCAATGCCCATCGCCGTGAAAGATTCCTCAATAGTTTTCTTTTTGTCCGATGATTTCCACTTACGGATAAAATCGGACAGAGAAGCATATTCCCCCTTGATGTTGGTTCTGGTGTAATCGATAATATCCTCCTGCCTAAGCAGCTTTCCATTCGCATCATAAACTGAAACGGTCTTATTGATAATCTTTACCTTGCAGCCGTCTTTGTCAACGATAGGTGTTTCCACAGGGTCATCGGGAGGATTCTTACCACCACCGCCATGACCGCTACCCTTTGGCTTGGAACCGCCATGCTGGAAGCCCTCATCCTGCTCAACCGGGCCGTCCCAGTCAGGGTCAGTAAACAGCCTTGTCACATTCCGGAAATCCATCACGACAAAATGGGTCTTGCCATCCTTTTCTCTGATACGGGTTCCTCGTCCGATAATTTGCTTGAAAGTAGTCATACTCTCAACGGTCTTGTCGAGAACAATCAGTTTGGTCATCTTGCAGTCTGCACCGGTGGAAAGTAGTTCTGATGTTGTTGCAATAACGGGATATGGTTCGGATACAGAGATGAAATAATCAAGTTTGGATTTCCCGTACACGTCTGAGCCAGTAATTCTCACGCAATAGTCCGGGTTCTCCTTCACCATATCCTGATTGTAGTTGACAAGAGCAATTCTCATGCGCTCTGCATGGTCTTCGGAAGCGCAGAACACGATAGTTTTCTGCATTCTGTCGGTGCTTTTCAGATATTCCGTGATCTCTCTGGCGACCTCATCAATACGGTCTTGAAGAATGATGGTATAATCATAGTCCCGGTTGTTGTAAATTCGGTCTTCAATAACGTTGCCAAAAATATCGGTCTGGCCCTGGTATGGTCTCCAGCCGTCTCCGATGTTGGTTGTGATATTGATGACCTTAAATGGAGCAAGGAAGCCGTCCTCAATGCCCTGTTTTAAGCTGTAAATATAAACCGGCTCTCCAAAGTAGTCGATATTGGATACCTTTTCACTCTCCTTCGGGGTAGCGGTCATTCCGATCTGCGTTGCGGAAGAAAAATATTCCAAAACCTTACGCCAATTGCTGTCCTCTTTGGCACTGCCACGGTGACACTCATCTACAATAATAAGGTCGAAATATTCTGCCGGTATCTGCCTGAAATGTTCTTCGTCATTCTGACCTACCATCTGATGGTAGAGGGCAAAATTCACTTCATGGGAAGCAATCTTGCTCAGGCATTCCTTATCGGAGAAATCCACCTTATAGATGGTCTTTTCAAGGGGTGCAAAGTCCTGCATAATGCTTTGGTCAACCAGAATATTTCGGTCTGCCAGATATAAAATTCTCTTTTTTAGGTCAGAACGGAGCAGTCGATAGACAATCTGAAAAGCTGTATATGTCTTGCCGGTTCCGGTAGCCATAACAAGCAGTAATCTCTGCTGTCCTCTTGCGATTGCTTCCACCGTTCTGTTCACAGCATTTCGCTGATAATATCTTGGTGGATAAGTGCTTTGAGATGAATAATACGGCTGGGAAACAATTTTCTTTTCCAAGGCGGAAATGCCCATACCATCATTCAGCTCCGTATAGTAGCGCGCAATCAGTTCGTCCTGCGTCGGAAATTTTTCCAATTCAATCTGCTGTTCCTGCCCGGTCAGGAAATCATGCTCATAGAAAGCGTCGCCGTTTGACGAATACGCAAACGGCAAGTCCATCATCTGAGCGTATGTCATCGCTTGCTGCAATCCGTGGGATACAGAGTGGTTGTTGTCCTTTGCTTCCACAACGGCAATCGGCTTGCCATCGTTTAAGTAAAGCAAATAATCGGCAAACTTGGGTTTACTACGGGCCACGATATTACCCCTAATGTTGATGCGACCGTCTGTGATTCTGGTCTCCATCGTGATATGACCTTTCCAACCTCTCTGAATGACCGGAGTTATGAAGTTTAACTTGATGTCTTCTTCAGACATCTGTTTTTTGCCTAATATCGTCATATCAAAACCTCCCAGTTCATTCTTCGTGTTGGCTATTCTCTGATGGTTTCGAGAATATCTTCTATACGGCAGTCCAATACCTCGCAGATACGAAGTAGAACATCTGTGGTAATGTTGTCCCCTTTGCCGAGCTTTGCAAGGGAAGCAGAGCTAATGCCGGCTTTTTCCTTCAAATCGCTTTTTTTCATCTCTTTATCTATAAGCATCTTCCAGAGCTTATTGTAACTGATACGCATCATCGAAAGTCCCTCCCAGCTGAGTTCGATAATATTTCTTATATTATAACACAAGTCTGCAAAATTCTCCACCCGATTAGCAAATTAAATATTTGTAAAAGCAGATTTTATTTTGCATTCAGAAACCAAATATCTGTTCTTTTTGCTAGACAATTAAACAGTGATAAACTTAATCAGATAGAGAAAATAAAAATCGTATTTTGTTTTCCTGATAGAAAAAGAAGCGGCTACCGACTATTAAACAATCGGTGGTCGCTTCCACAGATTCCATTAATCGTTTAGCTAATACTCCAGAATTCCTTAGATCATGCGAAAATACTTCAGTGCCTCCATAATCGCCACTTCCTTTTCCGGCGGACATTTTGGCACTTTGCCGTTTTCTTTCTTTGACAGGTTATAGTTCTGCCCCACATCCAGCCCGCATTTCCGCTTGATCTGGGAGATGTATAGGGAAGATACCTTCAGACCGGTATGCTCCAGCACATGCATCTTAATTTGCTCATAAGTCGCACCTTTCTGGAACCCGGACATATTCATATCTTCCAGAGAGAACTCTACACGAACCTTCTTCGAGTCGATTTCTCCCTTGGAAAGTAAGACAACCGTCTCGACGTGATATGTCCATGGGAACAAATCCACGCCAACCACTTTTTGTACTGTGTATCCAGTACCGCAAAGTATCCGGATATCCCGAGCCAAGGTGGCCGGGTTACAGGAAACATAAACCACCCGTTCCGCACCGGATTGGACAATCGCCGCCAGTGTCTGCGGATCACTTCCCTTCCGGGGCGGATCCAGCAAAACAACCGAAGGCCGGATACCGTTGGCAATCAGCTGCGGAACAAGCTCCTGTGCGTCCGCCGCATAAAAATCAACATTGGAAACCCCATTTTGTCTGGCGTTTTCCCTTGCGTCTTCAATAGCCTGCGGGACAATTTCCACGCCGATCACCTGTTTTGCACGTTTTGCCGCCAGCAGGGAGATCGTTCCAATGCCGCAGTATAAATCCAGAACGGTTTCCCGACCTGTCAGACCAGCCATCTGCAAAGCCGTTTCATACAGTTTCTCGGTCTGCTCCGGATTGACCTGAAAAAAACTTTGCGGAGAAATGGCAAACCATAAACCGCAGAGCTGGTCTTTGATATACTCTTTTCCGTACAGCACCCGATTTTCCGGCCCCAGTACCGTATTCGTCCGTTTCCGGTTAATGTTTAGGAGGATCGAAACGATTCGGCCGGATATTTTCCGCAGGGCCTCTACAAGCCTGTCCGCACATTTCAAGCTGTTTGCATTGGCTGAAATGACCACCATGATTTCCCCGGTACTGTGGGAACGGCGCGTAAAGATCCGACGGATCACACCGGTATGACCGACCTCATCATAAGCAGGGACCTGATTTTCTGTCATATACGCCAAAACAGCCTGTATGATCGCCTGATTCACAGCATCCCCCAGCAGGCAGTCTGTGATGGGGATAATATCGTGGCTCCGTTCCCGGTAAAAGCCACAAACCGTTTTTCCCTGGCGGTCTGTCCCCACTGGAAAGATCATTTTATTCCGATAGCGAAAAGGCGCAGGCATCCCGATCACCGGCGGAACCTGGATCTCCACGCCGCCGATCCGCACAATCGCATCCTGAATAATTTTTTGTTTCATCAATAGCTGCTTTTCATATTGTATATGCATCAGCTGGCAGCCGCCGCATTTGTCCGCATAGAGACAAGGTGGCTGCTGACGATCCGGCGACGGCACAAGGATTTCTTGGACGATTCCAAATGCATAGCTGGACTTTACCTTCACAATCCGCGCCCGGATCACATCTCCTGCCGCAGTCTGCGGGACAAATACCGTGAAGCCCTCTATCCGGCCTACGCCCTGCCCCTCGGCGGTCAGACTTTCTATTTTCAGCTCATATTCCCGATTTTTTTCAACTGGTATGATGATCCTCACCTGCTTTTGCCGTTTTTCTCATTATATACTGTTTTGACAGAAATAGCAATAAAAATATCCGTATTCAGGGAGATTTCAGCGAATATCCGCATCCAATTCCGATACCAGCCTTTGGGATATTGGGGCAGCCAAGCAAAAAATCCAACGCAGAATAGAACAGGCCCGACGGATGACAACGGCGCCACACAGTCCAAAAGAACTTTGTGCTCAGCCCCGGAATACGGCTGAATAGACCCGGAATTTGCAGAAAAAGCCGTGCTCCATAAAAAATGCGAAATATTCAGCACCGTAAAAAACCGGATAAGAAAACGGCTTCCCGTCATCTTATCCGGTATGCAATCCACATACTTTTCCCATGCGGACACTATTTTACCATAATCCTTGTTTACTTTTCAACAGATTTTATGTATCAGTTGGTTTTAATCTGCTTGCCGGTTCCGTCAATGATAAAATCCTCCGTATAGATCAATTCCGATACTGTACACAGCTCCAGCTTTTTCGTCAGCTCGCTGAGGATCTCCGGCAGGGCCGCCGCTGTATTTTTTGTACCGTTGTGCATCAGCACAATACTGCCGGCCTGGGTTTTGGGTACAACCCGGCTGATGATATCTTCTTTGGCAGCGTCGCCGTAATCTAAGCTGTCCACAGACCATTGGATATATACCCGCCCGGTCTCGTCGCAGGCCCGGACAACATCATCTGTATACTCGCCATAGGCCGCCCGGAACAACACGATGTCCTTGCCAATCACATTTTCGATCACATCATCACACTTTTGGATATCCTTGAGGATATCTGCCTTGCGCATGGCCGCATAATGGGCATGATTATAGGAATGGTTTCCGATTTCATGTCCCCGCTCAGCAATTTTTTTCAAACTTTCCGGATACTTTTCTGCCCAGTCACCAACAACGAAAAAGGTGGCCTTAACGCCATACTCGTCTAGCGTATTTAAAATTTGGTCAATATCATCGTCATTCCATGCACAATTAAACGTCAGGGCCGCTTTATTGTCCTTCCGTTCCACCGAATAGATCGGGATCTCCCGGTCCCCCACCTGAAACACAGAACGCAGACCGCTGCTGGCGCCGATACCCACGCAAACCATCAGGACTGCCAATATACAAAAAAACAAGGTTCTTCCTTTAATGACAAAGAGCCGCATATGTACGATCCTCCCAAATTCCGATTGTATATTATATATATGTCCTGGGTTTTGTGGTTATGCTTTACAGATGGTGTTTTTTATGATAAAATATGCAGTAATATGATTGAATGAAGGTAACGCTATGTATGCTATTTTGGACCGTATCCATTCTCCCGCTGACCTGAAAGGGCTGACTTCCACAGAATTAAATCAGCTCAGCGGAGAGATTCGTGCTTTTTTGATCCAGCATGTTTCTAAAACCGGCGGCCATCTGGCCTCGAATTTGGGCGTGGTGGAGCTGACGATTGCTCTGCATCGTGTTTTTGACATGCCAACGGACAAAATCGTCTGGGATGTTGGGCACCAATCCTATGTCCACAAAATTCTCACTGGCCGGAAGGATCAGTTTGATACACTCCGGCAATTCCAGGGCCTTAGCGGCTTTCCCAAAACCAAAGAAAGCCCTTATGACATATTCAATACCGGCCACAGCTCTACTTCGGTTTCGGCGGCTTTAGGTCTGGCCCGGGGCCGGGATTTATCCGGAGCGCATTACCATGTAGCCGCGGTTTTAGGGGACGGCGCCCTAACTGGAGGAATGGTGTATGAGGCACTGAACGATGCCGGCCACTCCAAAACCAAATTGATTGTGATCTTAAATGATAACACAATGTCTATTTCTAAAAACGTAGGCGCCGTTTCCAAGCATTTGCGGAATCTGCGGATGAAACCGGCTTATTTTCATTCCAAGCGGGTCGTAGAGAACTTTTTACACAAAATACCTTATATCGGGAACAAGCTGGCACAGTTTTTGCGCCGGATCAAAAATATCCTCCGCAATATAGTTTTGCCCGCCACCATTTTTCAGGATCTGGGATTCAACTATATCGGCCCGGTTGATGGACATAATATCCCCAAGCTGATCACTGCTTTAGAGACTGCCCGGGACATGCAAAAGCCTGTTGTCATTCATGTGCTGACCAAAAAAGGAAAGGGATATTCTCCTGCCGAGGCCCATCCCCAGAATTTTCATGGTGTATCCCCCTTTGACCCGGTTACCGGCAGGCCCGCCGGAACGGCTAAAACGACATATTCAGACGTGTTCGGCGATACTTTAGTTCAGCTGGCTCACGATAACGAAAAAATCTTAGCCATTACTGGAGCTATGCCGGCCGGGACAGGGCTTTTGGATTTTCAGAAACTGTTCCGGAGCCGGTTCTTCGACGTAGGGATCGCCGAGCAACATGCCGTGACCTTTGCCGCCGGTCTTTCCGTGGCGGGGTTTGTGCCTTTTGTTCCGCTGTATTCCTCTTTTTTGCAGCGGGCCTATGATCAAACCCTCCATGACGTCTGCCTGCAAAAGCTCCATGTAGTATTTCCCATTGACCGGGCCGGGATTGTAGGACAAGACGGGGAAACACACCATGGAATTTATGATATTGCTTATCTTTCCCACATGCCCAACATGACGATCCTGTCCCCCTGCTGCTTTTCACAGTTACGGGAAATGCTGACTTATGCGGCATGTGTATATGACGGACCAATCTCTATCCGGTATCCTCGCGGCAGCATCCAGGCCGCCGCTGGCCCTTTCCGTTTTGGAAAGGCGGAAGTTCTTGCAGCGGGCAAAGATGTGGCGATCCTTTCTACTGGCAGAATGGTGAAAACCGCGCTGGATACGGCCCAAAGGTTAAAGCCCTTGGGTATCAGCGCCGCCGTTTTCTCCTTTTCTACGATTCAGCCCCTGGACAAAGCGGCTGTCGTTCAGGCCGCGCGCAGCGCCAAATTGGTGGTAACCCTTGAGGATCATGTGCTGACAGGCGGATTTGGGAGCCTGGTGGCTGCGGCTTTAGCAGAACTGGGTGAACGTCCGGATTTTCTGCGGCTGGCTTTTCCCGACACGCCAATTATCCACGGGACGGTAGACGAATTGGATCATTTCTATGGGCTGGACGCAGATTCAGTCACGCAAACAATCAAGGAGCGTTATTATGACAGATAAAATTAGACTGGATGTACTTTTAGTACAAGCCGGGCAGTGTGAAAGCCGGGAACGCGCAAAAGCGCTGATTATGGCCGGTCAAGTTTTTATTGAGAATCAAAAATGTGACAAGGCCGGGCTGCTGGTTTCCCCCGAAACCAAAGCGGAAATCCGGGGGGAGACTTTAAAATATGTGAGCCGAGGCGGCTTGAAGCTGGAAAAGGCGATCGCGGCCTTCCCCATCGTTCTCTCCGGAAAAACCTGCATGGATATTGGCGCGTCTACAGGCGGCTTTACTGATTGCATGCTGCAGAACGGCGCAAAAAAGGTCTTTGCTGTGGACGTAGGCTACGGCCAGTTTGCCTGGAAACTGCGCAATGATCCCCGGGTGGTGAATATGGAGCGGACAAATATCCGTTATGTCACGCCTGCGGATATCGGCGAGCCCATCGATTTTGTCTCCATTGACGTTTCCTTTATCTCGCTGCGGCTGGTACTGCCGGCGGCCAAGGCGCTTCTCGCGCCGGCGGGTGAAATTGCAGCGCTGATTAAGCCCCAGTTTGAGGCGGGCCGGGAACAGGTTGGGAAAAAAGGCGTGGTAAAAGATCCCAAAGTTCATTTTTCAGTCGTCAAAAATGTGCTGACTTTTGCGGCTGAGCTCGGTCTCACAGCCGCCGGTCTTTCTTACTCCCCCATTAAGGGGCCCGAAGGCAATATTGAATATTTGGCGTTTTTTCAGAATAGCAGGGGCGAATCCGCTGTAGACGAAGAAAGTATCCAGGATATTATCGACCAGTCCCACAGCTGTCTTTAACCGCTGTTTATGCCTGCCGGCCCACGGACAGGCGGACAGATCCAAGAATCTGTGGGCAGAAAGGATAGAAAGGGATTATGCTGCTTTCAAAGGACATTATTTTAAAGGGGAATCGGGCAATCGCAAAATCCTACGCTAAAATCAACTTGACGCTGGACGTCTTGGGCCGTCTAGATAACGGCTATCATCAGGTGGAGATGCTCATGCAGACTGTAAACCTGTTTGATCTGATCATTGTTGACCGGGAAGAACGGAATATCCGGGTGTCGACCAACCTGAAATACCTTCCCGCGAATGATAAAAATATTGCCCACAAGGCATGTGTGGAATTTTTTAAAGCAACCGGGATCCGGGGCGGCGCGAAAATTTTGATCCATAAAAATATCCCTGTTGCCGCGGGATTAGCCGGCGGCAGCGGTAACGGCGCCGCCGTATTATGCGCCTTAAATCTTTTATACAATGCCGGGCTGTCCGCAGAAGCGCTCTGTGAGATTGGCGGACGCCTAGGCGCTGACGTTCCCTATTGCATTACCGGCGGCACGCAGTTGGCTGCCGGACTGGGGGATCAGCTCCAGCCAGTGGCGCCAATGCCAGAGGCCATCGTTTTGCTGGTCCGGCCGCCAATCAGCATTTCTACGCCTATGATCTATTCCCGTATAGACACCGTCTTGCTGGATCAGCATCCAGATACCCCCGGCATGATTTCCGCCATCCAGCGGCAAAATCTGCCCCAGATCGCCGCAAAGCTTTATAATGTGATGGAACAGGTCACTGTCCAGGAACACCCTGTGCTCAGGGGCATTAAGCAAAAGCTGATCTCCAACGGCGCTCTGGGTGCTGCCATGAGCGGAACCGGACCTACCGTATTCGGGCTTTTTGACGACTTTGAAAAAGCAAAAGACTCCGCGGACAGCTTTTCCACCATGTATAAGGACGTTTATCTAACCCGGACGATTCAGTAAACAAAGATGGGATTGGCTTGTTTTTTTGTGGTTTTTTGAAAAAAGCCGTTGACATTTTCTGGATAGGACGGTATACTGGACATAACAATTCTGCAAGGAGGCTAATATGAACTATACAGTAAAAAATAACGGAATCCAGATCCCTGTTCGTACCTGCACAGTTCTGGAAATGCCGTACAATCATACGACAAAAATGGAATACATCCTGTTTAAGCTCGACGGGCCGGCACAGCTGGAGATTTCTTCTGAAATACCAATTCAGGAAGCGGTGATCAGGCCTCTCCACGCAAACATCCCATTCCAGCTGGAAGACGGTAAAATTTTTATTGCGCTGGACAAGCCCCAAAAATTTTCGCTGGAGATTAACGGTACATTTTATCATAATCTGGCCGTTTTCGCCGAGGCGGATCAATATCGGGACTTCGACACAACCGCAGAAAATGTAATTTATTTCCCGGCGGGTACCCACGAAATCGGGAACTATCGAATCCAGAAGGATCACACAACGATTTATCTGGACGACGACGCCGTACTGCACGGCCGGATTGAAGCCCGGGACTGTGATTACTTGAAAATCTGCGGTTATGGGAAAATCACCATGGAAGGGATCCAGCGGGAGCCGGCCCATCCAGATTACAAATGTGTAGATATTTACGGCTGCACCAACCTGACGCTGCAAGATTTTGTTATTGACGACAGCAACAACTGGAGCTGCCGTCTGTTCGGCTGTACAGACGTTTTGATCGACAATCTGAAAATCTTTGGCTGGCGGGGAAATTCCGACGGTGTGGATGTCTGCGGATCCCGGAACGTCCTCGTCCAGAATATTTTTACCCGGGTTTGGGACGATTCCTTTGTGGTGAAGGCCTTTGACACAGGAAACGGGGAAAATATCGTTTTCCGGGATTCGATCCTTTGGAACGACTTTGCCCGTCCTATTGAGGTAGGCGTAGAGATCCGGGCCGACAAGCTTTCCAATGTCCGCTTTGAAAATATTGATATTCTGCACTCCACCACCGGTTATCCTGTTTTGGGGATCCATCACGGTGACCGGGCTCTGGTATCCAATATTGTTTTTGACAACATCCGGATCGAAGACGCCCCCGGCGCCCAGCTTTTTGACGCACGGATCACCAATTCTGTCTGGAACAAGGACAAAACCATGGGACGGATCGAAAACCTGACCCTGTCTAACATTGACTATGTAGGTCACCCCGGCGCGGAATATCTGCTTTCCCGGTCCCGGCTGCAGGGTTTTGACGCGGAGCACGATATTCGGAATGTGACCTTTCATAATATCCGGATTTTGGGCAAAACGGCTACCTCTATAGAAGAACTTGGAATCTTTCTAATGGACGCCAATAACGTACAGGTCACTGCCGACGCGGACCGGATTGCTATGGGGCGAATTGGCGCCCAGGTAAAAACAGATCTGCATCCGGATGGAGCCGGTTCTTACAGCGGTACAGCGTCTGTAACCTTAACCAACCGGGGGCAGGCGCGGCATGCGGGTACGGCATGGCTTGCCGTATCCCCGAAAAATATAATTACGCTGCCGGAATTCACTTTCGACCTGGCGCCTGGGGAACGTATGCAAAAAACATTTGATATCACCTTGCCGCCCGGCAAATATGTGGTTTCCATCCAGTCCCAGGATATGGCTGTAGAAAATACCTGGGATTTTGCAGAGCTGTCCTGGCAGCTTCCAAGCTGCAGCGATCCATGGAAAGCCCCCGGTTATACCTTTGTAAACTATTACGGGGATCGGTTGGCGGCGCTGCATGCTTCTATCTGGGAGGATTCCCTGCTGATTGCTGCGGATTTCTTAAAAAATCCAGAAAACAGCCTTGTCCTGTACACTGCAAACCCAGCCCCCGTAGAGCAGGGTGAAGTCCGGTTTACCGTAGAGGAAACTGATTTCGGCGAAGCGCCGGCGGTGGTTTTGGGCCGTGATGGCCTGGAGGCCGCGCCCCAGCTCCGCTGCCCGGCTGAGATTACATATGTATTTAAAAATGAACCCAAAGTGGGTGAAATCAGCATACATACATTCCAAAATACACCGCTGATCCAAATCCCTCTGCGGGATCTGGGTGTACCAGCCGGCGCTAAGGCCTTTTTATTGGAAATCCAGGCGAAAACACCAGATACAGCTGCTTATCGTTATCCATTTACCCTATTCCATTCCGTAACGCCTGCGGCTACAGCGCATATGTTTGCTTATGTGGAAATACCCGATTAAGCAATAAGACAGGCTGCCGCAATTTGAACGGTTACTTTGCAGTCGGCTGCTTCACGCGGCCGGCTTTGTTTTTTAGGCTGTAAAAAAGCACCGTGCTTTATACAAAGCACGGTGCTTTTGGATCGAATTTATTTTTTTACATAAATGGAGTCAATCTGAATCTTGTTACCTGTACTGGATGGATTCTTATCGCCCAATACCTTAATCTTCAATGTGTGTTCCGCATCTGTAAGCGTGTCATTCTTGTACCGCATAACTGGCTGGCCGTTGTTGCCCGCGTAGGTATCCAAAGTAGTTTGCAGTACATCATCGATATAGATCTCACATTTACCGAAGGAATTACCGATCTGATGCACGATCCCTACAAACGGGCCCTCAAACGTATAGGTCAGGGCCGCATCCTGCTCGCTTGAGATAAGGCTGTTTGGATATAATGCCGCATTCTCCGGTGTTGACCATGCACCGGACTTTTCAAATTGATCGGCATTCACCTTTTGGCCAACATACGGATGATAGCCCGCATTCAGCGGGGCCTCCTGCATGACTGCCGGTCTCAGATATTCTTCCGGCTGGTTCAGCTTGGACATAATATATTCAGCATACAGCAGATATCCTCTGTCATGGGGATGTGTACCGTCGCCTAAAAAGTCGTTGATTTTTAGTTCACCCTTATCATACAAATCTTTGGTATAGGCCTGGAGATCAATGGATGGGATCCCATAATAATCCGCCACCTTTTGATGATCTTCAGTGCGGGCCATAAACTGCTGCGTGGTGGTATAGACAAAGACGATAATCGGCTGTTTTTCCAGTGCCAGCAAATTACGCACAATGCCCTCCATGTAGTACTGGGACTGCTCGCTGGTCTGTTCCTGGTCGTTCACCGCGAATTCTACAAACACCAGATCTGGGTCATGCTGAATTACGTCCTCATCCAGCCGGAAGAGTCCCAGATCAGAGCCTGTACCGCCGATACCCTCATTATAGTTATTTACCTTGCCGGGATATGCGCGGTTGAAGGTATCCGAAATCCGGCCCACCCAGGAATTCTTACCCAGAGACGCGCCAGCGCCTTGCGTAATCGATCCGCCCAGATAGACAATGTTGATCTCATCCTGATCCGCGAAATATTCCGCCAGCGCCGCGTTTGCACTCAGCTTGTCCGAAATTTCTACGTATTCCGTCATGGGCTGCAAATTCGCCATGTCCTGGAAAACCATGCCCTTTGCGGACCAGCCGAGCCTGGGCGAGATCCCCTCTAAGGCCAAGCTGACTACGGTGCCGGTCACCGGCATGGTTTCGCAGGCTGCCTGCACAAGCTTGCCCGCTTCATCATAAAGCGCGATAACTGGGGTAATGGAAACATCCTCTGTCACATTCTTCTGCACCGGTACATTCAAATACAGGTTATTCTGTCCCGCCAGAGAGAGGATTTGCGCCCCGCCCTCGGTATCCGAGAAGTAAAGATCTTCGTTGATTTCAACCGGGGCAAACGTGCCTGTGCTGAACCGGATTACATTTTCACTGTCAAACTTTTTGCCGTCTTCTGTCAGTACGTTCCCGATAACGATCTCATAGTCGCAGGATTCCTCCAGCGCCGGCAGATCCGCCGTAAACACACGGTCCGCATAGCTTCCAGCCAGGGGTACGGTTTCCTCTGTTGAAACATTTTTCAGCATGATCTTGTCCGCAAAAGAAGCCTCCCGCATATCCGTGTTAAATGTCAGGCTGACTTGGTCGTCCTGTACGTTGGACTGCCCGTCCTGGATGGAGCTGCCCAGCAGCTGGACCGGGGTGTGATCGTAGATCCGAATATCATCCAGCTCCATTGTCCCGTCACATTCAGCAGCGATCGCCGCGGTTGGGAACGTAACCTCCGCCAGCCGGATCTGTTCGATTGTATCCGGCGTCTGGCTATGACCATGGAAGCCGTCGACTGCTAGCTCCCAGCCGTTGCCCTGATCTACATATACGTCTAAATCAAAGCGCTTGCCAAACTGTGTAGACTGATCGGTTTCATTGACCCGGTAAACCAGCTTTATATCATAAAACTTGGTCGGCTCAACATTCGGGAGTAATGTCATAAGCTGCGATTTAGAAAGATCATTCGGAATCGGATAATGTGTACCTGCCATTGATGACTGACCGCCATAAAGCATAAACGCATTTGTACTCCCACGCCCATGGGGTGCACCCGTACGGAACGAATATTCGTATGTTGACTTCGTACCTTTATTGATCCGCATCCGCATATCGACCTCAAAGCTGGTACGCATCCCCTGCCCGCCATTAATACTAGGCCGGTTAAATACGGCGCGGTATTGCAGCGACGCCCCGCCATTTCCTACCGTACTAATTCCCGGCTTAAGAAAAAGCACCTGATTACCGTCCACATCCTCTCGAACACTCATCTCTCCACGATCCAGATTGTCCGGATCCAACTTATCTGCCTTTGACAGGAAAAAGGCCTCTTCCTGGGACTCGTCCGCAATCGTAGGGTTGACTGGGACATCTGTCGAGGTGTCGATTTCGCCCAGTTCCATACCCTCAAAATCCTGCTCGAAGATATATTCCTGATCCGTTGTGGTAAAGTTCAGGGTATACGGCTGGGCCGCTCTGCCGTCCGGCATTTGCAGCTTTTCATTGATCTCAATCTGGTAAGCCGTACCGTGATCCAGCTCCTCCATCGACAACACGACCGTGTTATTGCTGTCCGCCGCCTTAACGCCATAGGCAACGCTTGCGGACGGATCTGTCATATTTTTCAGGATTACGCCCTCTGCCAGGGTGGCTGGGTCAAACGCGCCGCCCATGGCGATAAAGACCTTGCCCAAGCCTACGGATACGTCCGTATCCCCTTCCTGCAGCACCGGCGCAGCCCCCCGATTAGTCGCCAGCTTAGATACGCTGACAACCGACAGGCTCTCTCCATCCTCCGCGAAAACAGCCGTACCGTATGACATGCCCGCCAGCATACAAACCGCCAGCAATAACGCCAATAACCGATTTTTCTTCATGATTCTCCTCCTTATGTAATCATTTTCGGGCTTTCGCCCAGAAACTATGGCCCAATCAACACAGCGTCCAAGCTAAAACGCTTTTTTCATACCAAGCCGGCCGGGCCGGCGCAAGACCAAAGCCGCCAATCGGTCTCGGCCTGTAAAATAATTATTTCCCTGCTGTCGATTGGGCCACCTCCCTGAGACACAAAAAATTTTATCATCCCGCAGCATGGGCTGCGGCAAACCATTGCACTGCGGCCCTATGATCATAAATACCTGTTTGGAATATGCTAATTCCTTTTTTCGTTTATTTTGCTAAAATTATATCATGATGAAGATTATTTTGAAATATTACTATTTATAGTTTTACTATCACTATTTCTATTTCATTGCAGCTTTTTCCTGTTTTTATAGAAATTCCTAAAGGTTTGATATCACCAGCTATTCTATTTAAGAAAACCGCAAAATACAAGACCGCCGGCGAACCGGCGGTCTTGTTCTGGTATCAAAAAGCGAACCGGAAATTACCGATTCGCTTAAAAAACTAAATATTATCCGCCGATCTGGCAGATGAGGCCCGACTCCTGCCGCGCCGCTTCTAACAGCGTCTGCATATATGCGTCAGGCATGGGCCCAATGCCCTTCAAAAGATAATCCCGCCCCAGCCCGGCATACTTGTCTTCCCCCATCCGGTGGTACGGCAGAAGATGCAAATGCTTTACACCCGGCAATGCTTTTGCAAAGGCTGCAATCTGCCGGATCTCTGCCGGCGTATTGTTAAAGGTGGGGATCACCGGCACCCGGATCGTCAGGTCGCTTCCCCACGCCGCAATCTTCCTGGCATTTTCCAGGATCAGCTGATTGGACTGTCCGGTAAATTCCTTGTGCTTCGCATCATTTATATGCTTGATATCCATCAGGATATAATCCAGATGGGGCAGGTATTTTTCAATGGTAGAAAACGGCGCAAACGCTGTTGTCTCAATTGCGGTATTGATGCCGGATTCATGGCAGGCCCGCAGAAGCTGAGGCGCGAAATTCGGCTGCAAAAGCGCCTCGCCGCCAGACAAGGTGACTCCGCCGCCGGAACGGCGGTAATAGGGGATGTCCTTTTTAATTTCCGTCATAACCTCCGCTACCGTAACATCCCGGCCAACAACTTTATTTTTCCCGCCAAAGATCATATTTTGGATCTTATGCTCCTGGGATTCCGGATTGCAGCACCAGCGGCACCGCAGGGCGCAGCCCTTCAAAAATATAATAGTACGGATCCCAGGCCCATCGTGGATAGAATATTTCTGAATATCAAATATCCTGCCCACCGCATTCATATAATCGTCCATGGTGTCGTATCCTTTCCCTTATCTGTTAAAAGCCTGTTCCGTCCGATTGATAATATCATCCTGCAATGACTTGGACAGTGTGGTAAACAGCGCGCTGTATCCCGCCACACGAACAACCAGGTTTTTATAGTTTTCCGGATGTTTTTGAGCGTCTAACAGGGTTTCCCGGCTGACGACATTAAACTGCATATGCATGCCCTTCTGGTCAAAGAACGCCCGGATATAGGCCGCAAACTTCTGCAGGCCTTCCTGCCCCCGCAGCGCGGAGGGATGGAATTTTTGATTGTACAGCGTCCCGTTGGACGCAATGCCATGATCCAGCTTAGCTACGGAATTGGCGGCAGAGGTTGGGCCGTTGGTATCCCTTCCGGAGCAGGGGCCGACGCCGTCGGCCACGGGTGTATTGGCAAGTCTGCCGTCCGGTGTGGCGCCTGTCTGGTGCCCTAAGGGCACATTGGCGGAAACCGGATACAGTCCTGCCTGGTACATGCCGCCCCGCGGGTTTTTATACTTCTCCAGCTCCCTGGTATACACATAAGCTACATCCCGGGCAAATAAATCCACCTCGGGAATATCGTTTCCATACTTCGGAACCTGGTCAATCATATCCCGCAGCTTTTGATATCTTTCCTTTTCCGCCGGCGTGGAAATTCCTTCTAAAAACATGGTAAAGATCCGTTCGATCTGTTCCTCTGACACGTTTTTTCCATCTTGAACAAGCTGCTCCACTACCTCTTCGGTAGCCTCCTGGGCCGCTTCCGGCGTCAGGCCATATCCAAAATTATGCTGCATGGCTTCCTTAAAGTCTGCCAATGTCGCTTTTTTTTCTTCAAATACCAGGGTTTTAATGGCATACAGAGCGTCTGTCATATTGGCGATCCCAAACCCTTGAGGACCGGTAAAGTTATACACCGCACCGCCCTCCTGCATGCTTTTCCCGCGGTGGATACAGTCCTCCACCATAGATGACTGGAACGGCAACGGGCAGCGTTCGCCGTGGGCAACATCAATGGCGTTGTCCGCATTCACTAAAAGTCCGATATTATACTGCATCTGCCGCTTATACGCGTTATAAAATTCATCAAAGGTCTGCATGTTCTCAACATCCCCGGTCTGGATGCTGATACGCTCCCCTTTGTCGTAACCGTTGGAGAATACCAGCTCCAGGGGCCGGCACATGTTGAAAAACGCCGCGTCATGCCAGCCGTCTGTTTTAGCCGCCTTTTGCGGTTCCACACAGCCGATGATATTATAATCCCGGGCGTCTTCCAGGGTTAGGCCACGGCTCATCAACGCCGGAATGATCACCTCATCGTTATAGTAAGCCGGCAGCCCTACGCCGGTCCGGGTCAACTCCGCGCATTTGAAAATAAATTCGTCCGGCGTTCCGTTCCAAATCCGCACGGAGAAGGACGGCTGGGGCAGCTGGGTATGCATGGAAGCCTGGATACACATATAGGACAGGTCGTTGGTGGCATCCAGCCCCTCCTTGGTCTGTCCGCCGGCGCAAAGGTTCTGGAACAGGCTGTAGCCCGCAAAGCCTTCTGCCGACGCGGCGTCCCGGACTTTATTCAAGTCGTTCAGCTTTACCCAGATACAGTCCATCAGCTCTTGGGCAAATTCCCGGGTCAGGGTACCGTTTTCAATATCTTTTTTGTAATAGGGGTACATATACTGGTCAAATCGTCCCGGGGAAATAGAATGCCCGCTGGACTCCATCTGCAGAAGCATCTGGATAAACCAGAAGGTCTGGCAGGCCTCCATAAAGCTGGAAGCCGGATTTTCCGGTACGTTTTTACAATTTTTCGCAATCTGTAAAAACTCCGCTTTCCGGACCGGGTCGCCACATTTTTCCGCCTGCTCCGCCGCCAGACGGGCATAGCGCTTCGCGTAATCTATTACTGCCTGGCAGCAGATGATTACCGCTTCCAAAAACTCATGCTTCTTCGCGTAATCCGCGTCATAAACATGGATTTGAGCCAGCTCCTGAGCCGCCTCCTGCATCAGGCCCCGGTATCCGATCCGCAGGATCTTATCATAATCTACCGTCACATGGCCAATCCCATTGTAAAAATAATTCCCCGGCGTAAAAATATTATGCTCGATAGCCAGGATTGCCTCCGGGGCCATATAGGCAGTGGCCAGTTCACTGGTAGTCTTTCCTTTCCAATACGGATAGATTTTCCGGAGAATTTCTTTGTTTTCTTCCGATATGTAGAATGGGTCGGCGCTCCGTTTTTCGATCGTATCAAATTCCGCCTCCAGCCATTCATAAGAATATTCCGGAAACACCTGGCAGCTTCGGGGCGCCTTGGTGGCGCTGCCGACGATCAGCTCCCCAGGCCGGATCGTAATTGGGATACGCTTTAAAATATGGGCAAACGCCAAAGCGCGGCGCTTTATAATCGGCAAATCCTCTGTTTTTTGATAACTTTCTGTCAGCAAAACCGCCCGTTCTGTTTCGATTTGCGGCATGTTTTCGTATAAATCCGCGATCAGCTTGCCAATCCGCGGGCTTACAGGAATATCCACAGTTTCAAACTCGGCCATGTTTACCAGCTCCTTCAATAAAATTTATCCAATGTACAAGTAAGCTATTCCCAACAGGCTGCAATTCCCGGAGGTTAAAATTTCCGGAAACAACGCTTGGTATATTGAATGATCCATATCCGCCATGGAATCTATATTAGACAATAACGGACTATATTTTTACAAATCTATTATAGCATATATCTTTTGCTTTTTCAACCTTTTTTCCAAAAAAAATCAACAAAAACAAAGAAAAACAAAAATAAACCAAAACAATCAAAGTTGTTTTGGCTTATTTCAGTAAGGACAGCATTACGGCTGTTTCCCGATATAGGCCAGGATACCGCCGTCTACATACAGCACATGGCCATTGACAAAATTAGAAGCGTCCGAGGCTAAAAATACAGCGGGGCCCATTAAGTCTTCCGGCGTTCCCCACCGGGCAGCCGGTGTTTTCGCGATAATAAAGCTATTAAAGGGATGTCCCTCCTCACGCAGCGGCGCAGTCTGCGGCGTTGCGATATAGCCTGGGCCAATGCCGTTGCACTGAATGTTGTGCTCTCCATATTCAGCGCAGATATTCCGGGTCAGCATTTTCAGGCCGCCCTTTGCCGCCGCGTAGGCAGAAACCGTTTCCCGGCCCAGCTCGCTCATCATAGAGCAGATGTTAATGATTTTCCCATGCCCCTTTCGGATCATGCCGGGGATTACGGCCTTAGATACGATAAACGGCGCATTTAAATCTACATCCACCACCTGCCGGAATTCCTCCGCAGACATTTCACACATAGGAATCCGCTTGATGATGCCAGCGTTGTTCACCAGAATATCAACAGCGCCGAACTCCTGCTCAATCTGAGCCACCATGGCCTGTACCTGATCCTCCTGGGTCACATCGCAGACATACCCCTTGGCTTCAATGCCGTCCGCCGTATAGGCGGTCGTCCCCCGGTCTACAAACTCCTGCTTCAGATCGCAGAATACGATCTTTGCGCCCGCAGCGGCGTAGGCCTTCGCAATGGTGTAGCCAATCCCATAAGTAGCGCCTGTCACCAGCGCAACCTTTCCGTCCAAGCTAAAGCTGTTTAAAATATCCATGTTTGTTCTCCTTTCAAAATACTTATATTAACGGCTCCGGCCGGTAAATCAGGTGCAGGATATTCCCTTCCGGGTCGCGGAAAAAGTAGGTTTTGATCCCTTTTGCGTTTTCCGTTACATCACTGACCTCACAAACACGGCCGTCCGCTTTTAACGCTTTGACCAGCGGGTCAAAATCCGCCGCCTCTACGCCGATCGCAATATGCCGGATCCCCGCTGCCTTCAGACCGTATTCCGGCGTATTTTCTCCGGCTGTAATAAACTCAATCATACTGCCGTCTGGGAATGCCGCAAAATATGTACCCTTGCCGTTATCATACACGGTTTTCCCGCCGAAGGTCCGGACATACCAGTCCTGCAATCCCTTCGTGTCTTTAGCCAAAATCGCCAGATGTTCAATGCCCATATCATCTGCTCCTTTCATTATACCATAAATTTCAATTGATGACAACTATAAAAATTCCTTTTCGCCGGCCAAAATCGCGGACCGGTGCATAAGCGCCGCCCGGACCCGGAAGCCGGGGATATATTTTTCCATGGCGGAAAGCACTGTTTCGGGCTTGAGATTATACGCGTTTCCCGCCGCTGTGCACATAGACAGCGTAATTTCATTGCCTGCTTGCTCGGTTTGCTCTAAACTGTAAATATACGGCCGGATGTCGGCTTCCTTTTCGCCGCTCTTTGTCTTTTTCAAAACAAGCAGCTCCGGATTGGCTAAAAATCCATCCAGATCCAGCACAATCGGCTCTTCCAGCTCTGCTTCTACCCGGTAACGCGCCCGGTCCAGCTTGGCAAAATCCAGTTCTTTTCCCTCTGTACGCCGGACAGCTGTAATGGAAAATCCTTCCGGCAGGGCTTGGTTTAAGCGGTTCTGGATGATATCCTCTGTGTAGCCAAAACCGTCCATAAATCCGATTTTCATATACTCCCCCTCTGACGTTACGCCGACGGACAGGGGCAAAGCCACCGTCATCACCGGATGGGGGTTAAATCCCTGCGAGAATACCATATTCAAGTCCGCCCGGCGCACAGCCCGGTGGAACATCCGGATAAAATCCAAATGGGAAATATAACGCACCCGAGGGCCGCGCGTATACTTTAGCACATAATTACTCATAGCAGACACCCGCCTTAAAGGTATTTGCGCCGCAGCCGGCGCACTGTTCCCGGCAGTTTGGCGTAGTCTGCGCTTTTTTTGCCCGCTCATTTTCCCGGATAAAAAATTCTTTTGTGACCCCTACGTCAATATGATCCCAGGGGAGCACCTCGTCGTATTCCCGGGCCCGCAGGTAAAAATCCGGGTCAATTCCGCACTGGCGGAAGCTCTCCATCCATGCATCAAACTGAAAATACTCATCCCAGCCGTCAAACTTGCAGCCGTTTTTCACCGCCTGGGCAATCACGGCTGCGAGCCGCCGATCCCCACGGGCAAACACGCCTTCTAAATAGCTGGTTTTATTATCATGCCAAATATACCGGATCTTTTTAGAGCGGATCTCCCCCCGCAAAAGCCGCTGCTTTTCGATAATCGTCTCCCGGCTGTCCTGCCGGGCCCATTGAAAGGCCGTAAAAGGCTTGGGAATAAAGCTGGAGGTGCTCACGGTAATATTGATATTCCTTGCCCGTTCTTCCTTGGGAATCTGAAAATATACGTCTAAAACCCGGCCGGCCAGGGCTGCGATGCCTTGGATATCCTCCGCGGTTTCCGTAGGCAGGCCAATCATAAAGTATAGCTTTACATTCGTCCAGCCGCCTCGAAACAGCATGTCCGTAGACTGGATGATATTCTCCTCAGTAATATTTTTATTGATCACGTCCCGCAGCCGCTGCGTCCCCGCTTCTGGCGCGAAGGTAATTCCGGTTTTGCGCACCTTCTGTACCTTATGCATCAGCTCTAAGGAAAAGTTATCGATCCGCAGGGATGGCAGGGACAGGCTGATTTTTTTCCGTTCCGTCATGTCCAGAAGCGCGTCAGTCAGCGCCGGCAGCTCCCGGTAATCACTGGTGCTCAGCGAGGAAAGGGAGATTTCATCATACCCGCTGGAGGTAAGCAGGGAATCCGCTAACTGTGCCAATGTATCAGCCTTCCGTTCCCGGACCGGCCGGTAAATGTAACCCGCCTGGCAGAAACGGCAGCCCCGGATGCAGCCCCGGAACAACTCCAGCATGACCCGGTCATGAACCGTTTCCCCAAAGGGTACAATAATTTTATCCGGCGCTATAGCCTGGTCAAAATCCATTACAATCCGTTTGCGCACCGAAGGCTTGGCATTAGGGTGATTGGGCGTAATACTCTGCACTTTTCCCTGGCTGTCATATACGACGTCGTAAAAGGACGGGACATAGACCCCCTCGATCTTCGCGATCCGGCCCAAAAATTCCTGCCGGCTGCGGCGTCCTTCCCGTTTCCATTGTATGTACGCGTCTACTACCTCGCCGATCACCTCTTCTCCCTCACCCAGCATAAAGAAGTCAATGAAGTCCGCGATGGGCTCGCCGTTATAGGCGCATGGCCCGCCGGCACACACAAAGGGATGGGTTTCATCTCGATCCCTGGCCCATAACGGAATATCAGCCAGATCCAGCATATTTACAATGTTGCTGTAACTCAGCTCATATTGCAGCGTAAAGCCGACAATATCAAAATTGGTGATCGCATCTCCCGATTCCAAGGCAAACAGCCGCATTCCCCGGGTACGCATTTCCTGTTCCATATCCGGCCAGGGCGCGAATATCCGCTCACAATAGGTATCTGGCCGGAGGTTCAGGATATGGTAGAGGATTTTGATCCCCAAATGAGACATTGCAATCTCATATACATCCGGGAAACAAAACGCGAACCGGACGTCCACCGACGCCGGATCCTTGATACAGGCATTCAGCTCCCCGCCGGTATACCGGGTTGGCTTTTGTACGCCCATTAAAATTTTATCCTTTGTTTGTATTGCCATAAATACGCTCCCTATCTATGTAAATACGCATAGCAAAAGCCCCGGCAGGCATGCCGGCGCTTTTGTGTGCTGTTTATCAATCGTCAGCCGGATCCACAACATCCACAAACGGCTCCGGCGAATCCGCCGCTTGCTTTTCCTTATCTTCTTTCTTGCGTTTAGACATGATCTTATCCGCAAATCCAGATACCACGCCATTGACCTTATCAACCATCTCCGGCATCAGGTCAATCAGCTTATCTACCGGTGACGTCCCGCCATCCATAGGCAGGAGCCGGATATTGCCGCTGCCCACCACTAAAAACGCAACTGGCTTTACCTTCGCGCCGCCGCCGCAGCCGCCGCCAAACATCGGCGCGGCCTGGGTCTGCACGGCCCCCTTTGCGGAAAAGTCGCTTCCGCCGGCACCAAAGCCAAAAGAAACCGTGGAAATCGGAATAATAATCGTTCCGTCCGGCGTAGTCACAGGGTCGCCGATAATCGTATTTACGTCTACCATGGACTTGATATTGCGCAGCGCCGCGTCCATTAAGCCGTCGATTGGATGTTCTGCCATATTGATTACTCCCTTTCTATTTTGAATTGCCCTTGTTTTTTTCAAGCCTGCGGACAAGCCGCAGGATTTTTACTGTAACAACCATAATATGCACGGTTTTTACCCGAAGTATGCACCAGAAATTAACAGCAAAACGCCTGTTTTCAAAATCCGGCCGAATATCAATGCTATGGCCGTCCACCTCCAGCCAACGCGTCAAGACTGCCAAAAGGTTATACGCGCCGCCGCTGATCGCCCCCATAGCCAGCCCGGTGTACATCGGATCTTCAAAGCCATATTCCAGCTGGAAATCAATTTTCTCAACCACTAAGGCGTGATCCCGGGCATAGCGCAGTATGCCGGCAATCTCTTCCTTATTTTCGGAAAAAAATCCTGACCAGGCTCGGTATTGCTTTTTAAATTCGGAAAAAGACAGCCTTTTAAAAGACGGTTCTGAGCCTTCTTTTCCCGTTTTCTTTTTATGCGGCTTACCCGTCAGCCTGATTTTAATAAAACCAACCCGCAGGTATACGGAAGCGCCGCTTTGCAGCGCGTTTTTGCGATACTGCACATCCAGCCGGACCGGTATCCAAAGGACCGCGCCTACGGCCGCCAGCGCGCAGGCCGCAGCGACAATGGCTGCAATCATAGGCGCCACCTTCCTTTCTTAGTCCTGCGGGATTTCTAATTGTTCGTAGTCCGGATTGATTTTGCTCATATCAATCAGCGGCAGATCCTGCGGCGACTTTAAACCGAAACACCGAAGGAAATTCTGTGTAGTCACATAAAGTATAGGACGCCCCGGCGCGTCTAAACGCCCTGCCTCTGTAATCAAGTCCCGCTCCACCAACCGGTTTATCGCGCCGTCGCTGTTTACGCCCCGGATATACTCGATCTGCCCCCGGGTAATGGGCTGTTTATAAGCTACAATAGCCAGGGCCTCCATGGCCGCGTTGGACAAAGCCTGCCGGCGCTGGTCTCCCAAAATCTCCTGTATGTAGGCATAATACTCCGGCCGGGAACAAATCTGGTAACCATCGTCGATCTCAATGATCTGAAAGCCCCGGAGTTCCGTGTCATAATTATACCGCAGAAGCTTGACCGCCTCTGTTACGCTGTCAATATCCGTTTCTAAAACCGCGGCCAGCTTTGCCGCCTTCACAGGCTCTCCCGCCGCGAATAAAATCCCTTCAATAGCATATTGAAGATTCACATTTTTCAAATTCTTCGTCCCCTTTTGCTTATGAAATCCGGCGGATCACATAATCATGCTGCTGCTCGTCATAATCCGCAGAAATTTTGCTTAGCTTGATCATTTCCAGCACCGCCAAAAAAGTCGCAATCATTTCCGGCTTGGAATCCTCTTTGCGGAACAGCGACTGAAATGCCGTTTTTTTCTGCCTGGCTAAGATCTCGCAAACCTTTTCCACCATTTCCTCCACGGAAACCTTCTCCCGCCCGACAATGCCGTAAAAGGCTTTCTTGGGCGGCTTTTCCCGGCGGATCTTCCTGGCTAAGATGGCGTTGAACGCTTCGACAAGCTCGTCCACCTGATGGGTACGGTTATATGGGGGAACGGGGAAATCGATTTTTTCCGCTGGCCGGAATACCATATACCGGGACCAAAATTCCTGTTTGCGCAGCGCCTGGGAGGCCTCCTTATATTTCTGATATTCCAGCAGCCGCTGGGCCAGGTCCTCCCGGGGGTCTTCCTCTTCCTCCTCTGCCGGCTTCGGCAGAAGCATTTTTGATTTAATATACAAAAGCTGCGCAGCCATGACCAAAAATGCGCTTGTATTTTCCAGCTGGGACTCCTCAATGCCGGCAATGGCTTCCAGATACTGGTCGGTAATCTCGGCGATTGGGATGTCATAAATATTGACCTTATTTTTGGTGATCAAATGCAGCAATAAGTCCAGCGGGCCCTCAAAGGCGTCCAATTTATATAATATTTTATCCATAATCTACCACGCATATACACTAATATTTAGATAATCAAATTGACAACCCAGTTCACAAGCTGTGCCATCCAGCCGTAAAAGAAGTCTACACCTGTACCGATCACACGGGAAAACGCGCCGGTTAACGATAACACCATCAGCACGATCATAAAATACCGTTCATATTGGAGCATCATATAATAGGTACGGTTCGGCAGGAACATCCCCAGTACCTTTGCCCCGTCCAGCGGCGGGATCGGAATCAGGTTAAAAACCGCGAAGCAAAGGTTCCGGAAGGCAAAAAAATACAAAATATAGCTAATCACGTTAGCGGCGCTTCCAAAAACAGGCAGCCAATACGCTGCCAGCGCTAAGATACCCTGGAGGATCACCGCCAAAAAGGCCATCAGCAAATTGGAAACAGGCCCAGCCGCCGCCACCAGCGCCATCCCTTTTTTTCTATCTTTATAATACATCGGATTGACTTCAACAGGCTTCGCCCAGCCAAATCCAGTGAGAATCATTAAAATTGTCCCAAAAATGTCCAAATGCGCCAGCGGGTTCAACGTCATCCGCCCCTGGATCCGGGGCGTAGGATCGCCCAGCTTGGAGGAAACCCAGCCGTGGGCGCATTCATGGATGGTCAGCGCGATCAGTGTTATAGGAACACTGATCAGCAGCTCCACAAAATTAAATCGAAATAAACTTAACATCTCTTCACCTGCAAATTTTATTTTAACATATCTATTATACCTGTTTTTTCAGGCAAAGTAAACCCTTTTCCCCCGGAAAACAGGCAATATTTACAAAATATTAACACAATTCAAAGTTCCCCTTGTCAGGCGGCTGGGCTATATGATATAATAGACCGGAATCTACGGTATTAGGCGGTGATTTTTGTATGTTTGAATTGTTAAAGCGCCCCTTGATAAAGTTTTGTATTGGCGCGGCGATCATTTTTGGTATCCTATACACGCGATATGTGTTTTTTGATTTTATACTCTCCTTGACGTATTATCTAAAGCTCAATATCCCATCCATCGCCTATGCCCTTCTGCGGATCATGGTAATCCTCTGTCCGCTGATTTTACTGACCCCAACCGCCCGCAGGATCAAACGGGTCACAAAGCTTCGGGTGATTTATTTTATAATCGGCGTCTGTTATTTGCTGGGAAATACTTGGATTTTTTATTTTCTGGCATCTAACCCTGTTTCATCCCTTTTGGATATTAACCGTCTGATTACGGAGCAGTATAATAACGGCCTGGTTCTAAACTATTTAGTCTGGAACTGCTATACGCTCTGGGGAATTTTATTCAGTACAGTGCAGGGTGTTTTATATATTATACTTTCCAAAAAAATCGCAGAGCACCGGAAGCCTGCGTTAAAACTAAACGGTTTAATCCTGCTGTTGGCCATTTGTATTCCGTTTCTCTATTCCCTGCTGGATCCGGCCTTAAATAATATGGATCCGGGGATACGGCAGCAGATTTATATTACCTCTACGATGTGGATTCGTAAGGATATTTTTATCCTGCTTTCTCAGATTTTTATATATCTGACACTGCTCCTGGCCGGGAGCAGCCGGCATGACTGGAACGACTTCCTTTGGCTGCATTAAAGGCTATCGTGGCCCAGGCTTCGGATTATAAGCCCTATGCCACGCCGCATAAACTAGTATCAAATATTGAATTGGAAAGGACGGTTTATAGACTATGGACTGGACGCAGCTGCAGTATATCCTCCGGATCCTTGCCGCCTGCCTGTGCGGTATTTGTATCGGCTTAGAGCGGAAGAACCGCGCGAAGGAGGCCGGTGTCCGCACCCACTGCGTAGTGGCCTGCGGCGCGGCGCTGATGATGATCATCTCCAAATATGCGTTTTTTGATCTCATTACGGGCGATCTGTCCGGCGGCGCGGACGTGCGCTTAGACCCATCTCGGGTGGCCTCGACTATCGCCAGCGGGATTGGCTTTTTAGGCGCCGGCATGATCTTTGTCCATCGGAATACCATCACCGGCCTGACTACAGCGGCCGGGATCTGGGCCACCTCCGGGGTAGGCATGGCCTTAGGCGCGGGTATGTATACCGTTGGTTTCGCCGCTACGGGGATTATTATTTTAGTGCAGGTCGTCTTTCATATGAACCGCCGGAGCCGAACAAATTACCGCCTTCGGAAGCTAAAAATCAAAAATGTTACGGATCCGGATTTCCAGCAGTACTTCACAAATGTTCTGACAGCCCATCAGATCACAGTAATCAGTGTGAATATTGAAAAAGCAGAGACCGGCAGGACGTATACGTTTATGATCGAAATCATGTGCGATATTTTAGAGGACCAGATCCTTTCCCTTACCCCCTATCCGGGAATCATCGCCGCTGTCGGCGACGCTTGACCAAGGCATGCATCAGATGACAGGCACAATCCATTTTCCGCGGGATTTTCAATCCTGCGGATTTTTTTGCCCGCGGGGCAAATTGTCCAATATTTTCCGGATTGCAATTATAAAAATATTTTTTAAATCGATATTGACAAAAAATGTCTACTGTGGTAGACTATATATGTCTACTAAAGTAGAACAAAATATATGGAGGTATTTTCAATGTCGACAGAAAATATTAACATAGGCGAGGCTGAGCTTGAAATCATGAGAGTGGTATGGAAGGCAAACGAGCCAATCGGCTCTGCCGCCATTGGGAAAGCCGTCGCAGACAAGGGCTGGAAACGAACCACGATTGCGACTTTTTTAGCGAGGCTGGTGGAAAAGGGGGCGCTGTCTGCCGAAAGGCGGGGAAAAGCGTGGTATTATACGCCGCTGATTACAGCCAAAGCATACCGGAAAGCACAGGTGAAAAATCTGATTAAAAATTTATTTGACGGCTCGGCGCAGAATTTAGTCGCCTCCCTGTTTGAGGAGGAAAACTTTTCAGAGCAGGATATTCAGGAGCTGAAGGCAATTTTTGAAGATCAGGAGGGCTGACGATGATTGCTGAAATTTTTACCGCTTTGCTGATCACTTCCTTTGCAGGCGCATGCTTAGCAGCTGTGCTCCTGCTTGCGAGACCGTTGACAAAACAGGCGTTCGGATATGCGTGGCACTATTATATTTGGCTTACCGTGCTATTGGTTATGCTGCTGCCGGTGCATTTCAGTCTGCCCCAGATGGCCGGCGGGATACCGCTGGTTTCTCCGGAAGGACAAGTCAAACCGATGGTGCAGGCAGGGCAAGGGCGGCAGCCGGCGTCTGCCGTTCCCGCGTTGCAGACAGATCCTGGGGAAACGTTTTTACAGACGGGGGCCGGTATTTTAAAAAATGCAGTTGACAGCAGGCTCCATGCCCTGGCATATTTATGGATCGCGGGGGCAATGCTGCTGTTAACGCTGCGCCTGATTAGTTATATTCGGCTGCTGATCCGGATCCGGAAGGCTTCTGCCATTGTTCCCTGCCCTGCCCTTGCGGACTTTACGGACAAAAACATTATAGTCCGGGTATGGGAACAGATCTCCTCGCCGTTCATGATAGGGCTTTTCCGGCCCGCCCTGATCCTGCCCGCCCGGGAATTGACCGGTGCGCAGCTGGATAATATCCTCCGCCATGAAATGATGCACTACCGGCGGCACGATATTGTGTACAAATGGTTTGTGGTCTTGGTGCAGTGCCTGCATTGGTTTAATCCGATGGTCTGGGTTGTCGGGCGGCAGATCAGCATAGAGTGCGAGATTTCCTGCGATATGGCGGTGACGCGGGACATGGACAGGGACGAGAAAAACCGCTATATTGATACCCTGCTGTCCCTGCTGCCTATGGGAACGGCAAAGCAAATCCCCTTTACCACGCAGATGGCAAGCGGCCAGAAACTATTGAAAAGGAGATTTATGATGATGAAAATGAAAAAATCCACAAGCAGACTTATATCGGCATTGTCGGCAGCTGCCGCAATTGTAATCTTATCTGCCACGGTATTTGCAAGCGGCGTCCTATCCGGACTGACCGTAGACAATTATACGGTTGAAATCAAAAATAACGGCGAAAAAATAGAACTTGTCAATCAGCCCTTTATTGAGAACGGCGAGGTGTATCTGCCGCTTCGGGAAACCTTTGCGCAGGTTGGTTATAGCGGAGAAAACAGCTACATCCATTGGGACAATGGAATTATTGACATCGCCATTTTGAACTACCCCGGCCAAAACGGGCGGTATCGTTTGGAAATCGGGAAAACGCTGCTGGAATTACAGCATTTTCAAGGGAAAGATCTATACGAGGCAGACGCGTTGCCCTTTGTAATGGCAATCGTGGAGGAGCACGCGCCGCTGTTAAAAAATTCTACGGTGTACGTCCCTTTGGAAACGATGAACTATATGCTGTATGGATTTATCAATAAACGAAATGAGGACGGCGCCCTGGGGGCATTGACGTATACAGTCTATGCCCAAGATGGATCTGTGATTGCCCAAAACTATGATTCCGCCCTAGAAAACGTGGAACCACCAGCAGAAAGCGGTCAGGCTCCTGAACTGCTAAGCTGGTCTTCTGAGCCTGCGTTTTTTTCAGACCCATACTCGGACTTTCTGACGGAAAACATTGCCCAGTCTTTGCAGCATCACAATCAGCCTGGCACATACAATTATACATATATTACCCACCAATACAATTATGATAATGACGAGGTTTCCTTTCAATATCAAATAAAGCCGTTTGGAAAAGATAAAGTGTATATTTTATTCATGCTCTTCCAAAACAGATACGGTAGCTGGAACAGGTATAATTCTTTTATTATCGATCCAGATACAGCCGAGGTGCTGTCATAAAAGCCTTTGCCGCAATGAAAATTGAAGCGTTATCAATAGCCCGTACCGGGCAAACGCCGTTTCTTTCGTGGATTGACGCAGTCAGCAAGGTCGTTTCCGCCAGAGAAACACCAGATGTACAGCTAAGACAGTTCGCTGATAAAGAAACAGGCCTGCGGGATGTCATGGCGCTGCTTGCAAAAGGGTATCGGCTTGGGTAAATTATCCTTCCCATCGAATCAGCTGGTAAGCGTAACCGTTTGAAACGGTTGCGTTCAGCGTGTCGATAATGTCGACACGCTGAGAGACTATTGAAAAACGGGATATTGGGTGAAAATGTTCCCATCAGCGTACAGTGATACGGTAAGAGCGTTTTCGCAAAAGCAAGAAACCCTGCGGGTTTTTGCGATGAGGCCCGCAAGGTTTTTAGTAAACAATCGTTTTTAGAACGCGTTTTCGTATTTTCCGGCTTGCGATAGGACGAGTTTTTCGACGGCCTGAAAGTAACCCGAAACAGGCTATCCGGGCGTGGGTATAGCTGTGCTGCTTTAGGCGGCGCCACAGCTCTGTCATGCCCAGCGTGGGATTCCTGCGGCAAAATCCCGGATCAGTTTCCGTTCAGCTTCTGTGTGCTGATTAGGATGGCTGTGAGGCCGCCGGGACTGGCAGGCCAGGTTCTTCACGCTTCCGTCCCAGCGAGCTTTCCAGAAGCAGATGCAGGCGCGGTTTTGTTGGATTGCCGGCCGGCGCGTCTGCCAGAAGAAAAACAATGGCAGCCGGCATTAGATGTCCAGGCATTGGTAGAACAGCTAAAAAGCAATCCTAAATTGGCTGTTGCTTTGGCATAGGCATTAAACGTATAAAACAACGAAAAATCCGCTATTCGCAAATGGACTGATTCTATAAGCAAACAACAAAAAACAGTTCGAACCCAATTAGCAGAGATTGCATATTTTTTCACTTGTCTGCCAAGTGGCTCAGACGCAAAAATCATAACCACCAGTAAATGAAGTTGTAAGATAAAGGTAGACACATGGAAAACC
>CBCTZG010000024.1:0-37711 GCA_965151315.1 uncultured Clostridia bacterium | reverse complement strand
GGGGTTTATAGAAGGCTGTGATGTATAAAACTGCGGCGATGCGGCTTCCGTTCATGCCGGAGGATGGCATGAAGGTGCTGGCCCGGGGACGAATCTCCGTCTATGAGGCCGGCGGCGCGTATCAGCTATATATCAGTGAAATGACGCCGGACGGTGTGGGTGAGCTGTATATCGCGTATGAGCGGCTGAAAAAGCGGCTGGAATCGGAAGGGCTGTTTGACGAGCGGTTAAAAAAAACCATCCCGGCTTTTCCGAAAGCCGTGGGCGTAATTACAGCCACCACTGGCGCGGCGGTCCGGGATATTATTCATGTGCTCACCCGGCGGTATCCGCTGGCGGAAATTATTATTTATCCGTCCTTGGTGCAGGGGGCCGGGGCGGCGGAGAATATCTGCCGGGGCATTGCGTATTTCAACGCGCATCCCATGGTGGATACACTTATTATTGGCCGGGGCGGTGGCTCGATTGAGGATTTGTGGGCTTTCAATGAGGAAAGCGTAGCCCGGGCGATTTTTGCCTCGGCAATCCCGGTGATTTCTGCGGTGGGTCATGAAACGGATTTTACGATCGCGGATTTTGCGGCGGATCTCCGCGCGCCGACGCCTTCGGCGGCGGCGGAGCTTGCGGTTCCTGCTAAGGCGGCTTTGGCGGATCGTTTGGCGGCCATGGGAAACCGGCTGCATGTCAGCGTTCTCCGGGAGATTGAGACCAGACGGCTGAAAGCCAATAGCCTGACCCTGCCGGATATACGGATGGATTTTCAGGATAAGGCCCAATACACGGACGGCCTGGTGAAACGGCTGGAGCAGGGCATCCGGCTGCGGCTGTCCCAGGGCCGGGAACAGCTGGGCGGCGTTTCCGGGAAAATAGACGCTATGAGCCCCTTAAAAGTGTTGGCCCGCGGCTTTGCGATTCCAACCGACCAGACGGGGAGGATTGTAAAAACTGTGAAACAGCTGGGGCCTGGAACGGAATTTACCCTGCGGCTGGCCGATGGCCAGGCGGATTGTGTTGTCAAATAGGAGGAAGGCAAATGGCAAAGGCAAAAACATTTGAGGAATCGATGCAGGAGCTGGAGGAAATCGTGGAGAAGCTGGAGCGGGGAGATGCATCCTTAGACGAGGCCCTAAAGCTTTTTGAAAATGGGATTAAGCTCTCCAAGAGCTGCCAGCGGATGCTGGACAATGCGGAGAAAAAGGTATCGGTGCTGCTGGAAAATGAGGCGGGACAGATGGAAAAACAAAACTTTTTACAAGAGGATGAATAAGATGGATATACAAGCGGTCATACAGGAAAAGGCGGCTTTGACGGACAATGCCCTGCGAAAGTACTTAGAGCATCCACAGGGCCCGCAGGAAAAAATTTATGAAGCGATGGAATACAGCCTGTTTGCCGGCGGGAAACGGCTCCGGCCGGTGATTATGCTGTTAGCCTGTGAGCTTTGCGGGGGCAGCGCGGAGGATGTGCTTCCATTTGCCTGCGCGTTGGAGATGATCCACACCTATTCCCTGATCCATGATGACCTGCCGGCAATGGACAACGATGACCTGCGACGGGGGAAACCGACAAGCCACAAGGTGTTCGGCGAGGGAATGGCGATTTTGGCTGGGGACGCCCTTTTAAATAAGGCCTTTGAGATTGCCTGCCGCTTCCAAAATCTATCTCCGGCGGTCAGTTTAGAGGCTCTGCGGATCCTTTCCGGCGCTGCCGGTACAGAAGGCATGATCGGCGGGCAGGTTATTGATATTGAAAATGCCGGCAAGGAGATTGACATTGAAACGTTGGCCTGTCTGCACCTGCTGAAGACCGGGGCCCTGATCCGAGCAGCCGGGAAGATCGGCGCTGTGGCCGCCGGCGGGTCAGCGGCAGAGGTGAAGGCTATAGATGAATATTGTAAAAATTTGGGACTGGCTTTTCAGATCCGAGACGACGTCTTAGATGTCACCGGAAATTCCAGTGAGCTGGGAAAGGCCACGGGCAACGACCAGGAAAACGGAAAAACGACCTATGTGACGATCTATGGTGTAGACCAGGCGGAAAAGCTGGTGGAGTATTACACGAAAAAAGCAGTAGAGGCGCTGGCAGGCTTTGTCGGCCGGGGGGAAGCGCTGACAGCGCTGGCGGCTTATCTGTTGGGCCGCCGGGCGTAGGATAAAGGGCTTGGACAATTTTTGAAAGGGGTTCATAGTTCAACAATGAACGATTTTTGGACGTTTTGCAGAGATTCAGTACTGGTGACCGCGGTCATTTCCTGGTTTGTCGCGCAGGTGCTGAAGGTTCTGTTTGTGATTTTGAAAGACAAGCGGCTGGATTTCAGCCGGTTTGTAGGTGCCGGCGGTATGCCAAGTTCTCACTCCTCCTTTGTGGTCAGCCTGGCTGCGGGGGTAGGGATGATCGAAGGCTTTGACAGTACATTGTTTGCGGTGACTGTCGTGCTGGCGTTGGTCGTCATGTATGACGCGGCCGGCGTCCGGAGAGCAGCGGGCCGGCAGGCCCGGGTTTTAAACCGAATTGTGGAGACTTGGGGAAAGGAAGATTTCTTCCGAACGGAGAAAAAGCTCAAGGAGCTTTTAGGGCATACGCCGGTGGAGGTTTTTGCCGGGGCGGTGCTGGGAGCGCTGATTGCGGTGCTCCGGCATCTATAGCGTTGAATACCATGGCGAAAGGGATGTTTCTCTTTTGCCTTTTTCATTTTCATAAATTCTTAAGAATTTTATTGGGGAAAACATAAGATTTGTTTGGTAGAATAATACCAGAGGAGGTCAATGGGATGGAACAATATACAATACTGGTGGTAGACGACGATAAGGAAATCGTAGATAGTATCGCCATTTTTCTGGGGGCTGACGGGTACCGGGTGATCAAGGCGTATAACGGCTTAGACGCGCTGGACGCGGCGATATCGGAAGAAATCCATTTGATGCTTTTAGACATCATGATGCCCGAAATGGACGGGATCAAAACACTTTTAAAGGTGCGGGAGAAAAAGAATATCCCAATCATTTTGATTTCCGCAAAATCTGAGGACGCGGATAAAATTTACGGCTTGACCGCCGGCGCGGACGATTACATTACGAAACCCTTTAACCCTTCGGAAATGGTAGCCCGGGTGAAATCCCAGCTGCGTCGGTATACCACGCTGGGGGCTATGCGTACTACGGAAAAGCAGATCGAGATCGGGGGACTCATACTGGATACGGATAAAAAATCGGTGACCGTGGACGGTGCGGAAACGCGCTTGACACCGATCGAATATAAAATATTAGAGCTTTTATGCAAAAACCCCAACAAGGTGTTTTCGGCGGATGAGATTTACCAGCGGGTATGGAATGAGGATAATGTTGTCAGCGATAATACCATTGCCGTACATATCCGGCATATCCGGGAGAAGATTGAGATCAATCCCAAGGAACCGCGGTATTTAAAGGTGGTTTGGGGGATCGGCTATAAAATTCAAAAACAGGAGGGAATCCAATGAAACGTGTGGCAAGAGCGTTCCCGCTGAAGCTGATCGCGGTGATTCTGTGTATCGCCGCTTCCGGCTTTACGGTGCAAATTTTAATGAGTACATTTCTAAAAACAGAGTTTATTTATCTGTTTGAGGATCAGTTTCAAAACAGCTACCGGGTAGCGGACCGGTTTACATCTACGGTTAACTGGATCGATGCTTATGCCAGGAATGTAGTGGTGAATAATGCGGATCCTGTCCAAGCCCAGCAAAACCTGACCCGGCATTTACAGGCGGACGGGGAAGATATGGAATATTATGCCGTAGATAAAAAGGGCGGTGTATGGACTAACATCCCGGCAGGGGAACAAGGGACGCTTCAAACCGGGCGGGCTTGGGCCGCCTATGAAGACGGGGAGGTCCGGCAGTTCCCTGAAAACAAAAATATGCATTTACGGCAATATATCCAGGGCGATTCGATCCAAACACTGTATCTGCGGATGGACGACGAAGCGTATTCGCAGATGGAGCAGGAATGGACCGCGGCAAAAGCCAAGACTGACGAGGCCTTGTGGCAGCTGGGCATCCTGTTTTTAGCGGGGCTGCTGGCGTTCATTTATCTTTTATGGGTAGCGGGCAGGCAGCCTGTGGATGAGGAAATCCATATGCTTCTGATTGACCGGATGTATGTGGAACTAGACCTTGGCTTTCTCGCGGCCATACTGGCCGGGCTGACAGCGATGTTTTTCTGTATCCTGGAGCCTATTTTTCTGGGAGGGACGCTGCCATCCCTGATTTATGGCCTGGCAGCGGCAGCTGCCGCCGGCGGCACTGGGCTTTGCCTCCTGTTTACACTGGCCCTTGTCCGGAATATGAAGAACCGGTCCTTTGTAAAGCGGTCGCTGATCGTAACCGTAATCCGGTTTTGCTGGAATCTGGCGGCGCGGATCATACGGTGGGGCTGGAACTGGGTAAAGAAGATCCTGGGCTGGGGGATTTCCGGCTTGAAAAAAGTATGGAAAATTTTGAAAGAAACGAAAGATACGATATGGAACAGCATATTTAAAAACTATAAAACCCGGAATGTGATCCTGTTATTTGTGGCCTATTCAGGGGCGCTGTTTATTCTGGCGGTGATGTTCGGCGTAATGATCGATTACAGTGAGGGGATCCTGGCGTTTTTATGCGCAGTGGTGCTTTTAGGCATTGCCGTAACCTTCCTGATCAAACGGATCGAGGGCTTTGAAAGCATCCGCCAGGGGATTGCCAAAATCCGGGGGGGCGAGCTGGAATATAAAATCACGGACTGTCCGGCCGGCGTGATGCAGGCCATCGCCGAGGATATGAACTATATTGGGGAGGGACTGGCCAAGTCCCTGGAGAATGAGATTAAGGCGGAACGGATGAAATCAGAGCTGATTACCAACGTATCCCATGACCTGAAAACCCCGCTGACATCTATCATCAACTATGCCGACCTTCTATGTCAGGAGGAGCTGAAACCGGAGGAAGCCAATGATTACGCGGCGATCATTAAACAGAAGAGCCAGCGGCTGAAAAACCTGACTGCCGACCTGTTTGATATTTCCAAGGTACAGAGCGGAACCGAAACGATCCAGCGGGAAAAAATCGATATGACGCTGCTTTTAAAGCAGACCTTGGCTGAATTCGACTCCAATATCCAGGCGTCAAAATTCCAGCTTCATACCAGCCTGCCGGAACGGGAGGTATATATTCTGGCGGATGGGAAAAAGCTTTCCCGGGTGTTTGAGAACCTGATCGGAAACTGCCTGAAATACACGCTGGAAAATACCCGGATTTATTTGTCCTTGAAGGCGGAAGGCGGCCAGGTCCAGGCGGAGATTAAAAATATTGCCAACTACGCCATGGATTTTGACGAAGAGGAGATTACAGAGCGGTTTGTCCGGGGCGATGCGGCCCGGTCCACAGAAGGGAGCGGACTTGGTCTGGCCATCGCGAAAAGCTATGTGGAAGCTATGGGCGGCCGGCTGATCATCCGGCGGGACGGCGATTTATTTAAAGTCATTGTTACATTCCCAATCAAAGACGCGTAAAAAAATGAGAGTCCCCCAGCACACGTTTGTGCGCTGGGGGATTCTTTATGCGTTATATTGATTCGATAATGGCGTAATTTCCATCCTTCCGCCGGTAAACCACATTCATTTCGTCGGTTTCATGGTGGCGGAATACAAAGAAGCTATGTCCGAGCAGATTCATCTGTAAAACCGCTTCTTCCGGGCTCATAGGCTTTACCTGGAAACGCTTGGTCTTGACAATTTTAAATTCTGGCTCATCGTCTCCGTCGGTATAGCTTGCGCCGCTGAGCATAGTCGGCTCTAAAACCGCCTCCCGCTTGATTTTCTTTTCCAGCCGGGTTTTATTTTTCCGGATCTGCCGCTCGATTACGTCTACGATCTTGTCAATCGCGGCTAAGGCGTCTTCGTCGGTCTCTTCTGCCCGGTATATCATACCGCCGGCAAAAATAGACGCTTCGACGGATATTTTATCTTTTACTACAGTTAAAACAATACGCGCTTCTGCCTCGTCTTTGAAAAACTTGTCCAGCTTTCCGATTTTCTTTTGCAGATAATCGGTGATCTTCTCCGATACGGTGATTTTTCTGCCAATGATGTTAAATTTCATAAGATCATCTCCCCGATGTTTTTTTAGAGGAAAACCTCCTCTTACTTAATATATACCCGTATTTTTCCAACTCTAAACATTTTTTTAGTTGCAAATTAAGGAATTTTTTAGTATACTGTTGTTAATACTGATTTTGAGGTGTTGTGTTTTGATGATGTCTTTGGTTTTGGTACTGTTTATTTCGGCGTTGGTGGCTGGCCTTGTGTATCCGGCCATGATCGGGCCGCAGCTGGAAAAGACTGCAGATAAAAAGCGGAGTGCGGGGATCATGATCCTGCTTTTGGCCGGGACTGCCGCCCGAATCCTGGGAGCTTATTTATACCCCGGGCACGAGACGGATATGAACTGCTTCCATGCCTGGTCAGATATGGTTTTCCGGGATGGTTTTGGCGCCTTTTATGCCTCGGAAAGCTTTACAGATTATCCGCCGGGATACATGTATATCCTTTATATCATTGGATTTTTTAAGCACATTTTTCCATTGTCAGAGGCTGGTGTGACCCTGCTTTTAAAGCTGCCCGCCATCCTGTGTGATGGGCTGACAGCGTGGCTGATTTACAGGATCGCCCGCCGGCGGGTAAATTCCAGCGTATCCTTTATGGCGGCAGCCTTCTATTTGTTCAATCCCGCGGTATTTGTAGATTCGGCTCTGTGGGGACAGGTGGATTCTGTAGTCACTCTGCTGATCCTGTTGACAGTGATCTGCACGGCGGAGCGGCGGTTGATTCCGGCGTATTTTATATTTGCGCTGGCAGTGTTTGTCAAACCACAGGCGCTGTTTTATACCCCGGTGCTGCTGTTCGGAGTGATCGAACAGGTGCTTTTAGAAGATTTTTCCTGGTGCCGGCTGGGGAAAAACGTACTGTACGCTCTGGGCGCAATTCTTTTGGACGTTTTGCTGGCGCTGCCGTTTGGCTTGGGGCATGTGGTCAGCCAGTATGCGGACACGCTGGCTTCTTACCCATACGCTACCATTAACGCCTTTAATATTTGGGGCGCCATGGGTCAGAACTGGGCCGACCTGACTCCGCTGACAACGATGATTGGCTATCTTTTGTTAATCGGGGTCGTGGCAGCTGCTGCGTATATCTTTTTCAAAAGCCAAAAACAATCAAAATATTATTTTGTCGGCGCGTTCATGGGGTTTATGACCTTCATGCTGTCTACAAAAATGCATGAACGGTATGCTTTCCCGGCTATGGCGCTGATGCTTGTATGCTTTATCGCGTCAAAGGATTGGCGCCATTTCCTGATATACAGCTTGTTCAGCCTTTCCCAGTTCTTCAACACGGCCTATGTGCTGTTTATTTACGAAAAGGATCCGGGGAAATATTTTCAAGGACCAGCCGTGATTGCTGCGTCCATGGTAAATATCGCGGTTATGGTGTATTTTGTATATACGGCCCGTGCAGTGTATTTGCGGGATCGCGGGCAGGAGGCAAAGCCGCGGGTAAACGATCAGGAAGAGCCGCTAAAGCCGGTATTTGAACGGAGCAAGGCCGGAATCCGGCTGGGCCGGTTTGACATGGCGGCTCTGGCTGTGATCATGGCCGTCTATTCTGGAGTGGCGTTTTACGATTTAGGAGATAGGCAGGCGCCGGAAACGGAGGTGCTGATCCGGCCGGGGGCGGAAGTCCGGCTGGATTTTGGAAGCGCTGTGGAGTTTGGTTCTGTCAAAATGTTTTTTGGCCCCTATCATCTGCATGAGGAAAATCAGCTGGAATTTACATTTTTTGATGAAAACGGGGAAAAAACGGACGCACTTTCTTTGGAAAACGGGGATGTATTTTACTGGAATACCGAGGATCTGGCCGGGAGGACAGGCCGGTATGTGGAAATCAGCTGCAGCGAGCTGGTATCTATCAAGGAACTGGCGCTTTCCGATGCGGCGGGGAACGCGCTGCAGCCGGTGAATGCAGATCAATATCCAGCGCTGTTTGACGAGCAGGCCCTGGTGCCGGAGCGGGTAAGCTTCCGCAACAGTACTTATTTTGATGAGATCTATCATGCCAGGACGGCCTATGAATTTATTCACGGGCTGCCGGTTTATGAATGGACCCATCCGCCTCTTGGGAAGATATTCATCGCGGCCGGTATTATGCTGTTTGGCATGAATCCATTTGGCTGGCGGTTTGTGGGGACGCTGTTTGGGATCCTCATGATCCCGGTGATATACCTGTTTGCCAAACGGATGCTGAAGCATTCCTGGCTGGCGGTGGTAACGTGCCTGCTTTTTACCTTTGATTTTATGCACTTTGCCCAGACCCGGATTGCCACCATTGACGTATACGTCACGTTCTTTATCATGCTGATGTATTACTTTATGTGGCGGTATATGGAGATGAGCTTTTACGATACGCCGCTTCGCAGGACGTTCATTCCCTTGGGGCTTTCCGGGCTTGCCATGAGCCTGGGAATCGCGTCGAAATGGACGGGGATCTATGCTGGCGCTGGTTTGGCGGTATTGTTTTTCTGGACGATTTATAAGCGCTTCCGGGAATATCGCTGGGCTTTACGGGATCCCAAAGGGATGACAGATGGGATCAGCCACGAGGCTGTGATCCGGACGTTTAAGGGAAATACAGGAAAAACCTTGCTGTTCTGTGTTGGATTTTTTGTTTTGCTGCCTGCGGCGGTTTACCTGCTGAGCTATATTCCGTATGTAGCCGCAGAGGGCGGCGGCCTCCGGGCAATCTGGGAAAATCAGCAGAGTATGCTGACCTATCATGGGAAAACAGTGGTAGAGTCTACCCACGCTTATTCCTCCCGGTGGTTCCAGTGGCCCATTATGTGGCGGCCGATTTGGTATTATTCCGGTACAATCAGTGAAAATTTAAAAGAAGGAATCAGTTCCTTCGGAAATCCGTTGGTCTGGTGGGCAGGCATTCCGGCGTTTTTATATATGCTGTGGATCGCTTTCCGACACCGGGATCAAAGGGCGGGCTTCCTGTGTGTCGGGTATTTGGCCCAGCTGCTGCCCTGGACTCTGGTCTTTCGGACCACTTTTATCTATCATTATTTCCCGGATGTTCCGTTTGTGGTATTGATGCTGGGATATACGATATACCGGCTGTACCAGAAGGAAAAATCGGTGAAAACTGTGGCTTTTGTCTACGCCGGACTAGCGGTTGGACTGTTTGTGCTGTTTTATCCGGTCCTAGCCGGCCAGCCGGTTGATCCGGAATTTGTAAAAACATATTTGCGGTGGATTCCCGGCCAGTGGGTTTTGATCGGATAAAAGAATGAATTGAAGGGGTATATTATGCGGATAATCAATGCGAGCGAAATTACAAAAACTGTTGCTGAAATGTGTATTTCGGCGAATTGTTATTTAAACAGGGATATTCAAAGCGCGCTGACGGCGGCGGAAAAAGATGAGGAATCACCGGTGGGCCGGGGCGTACTTGCGGATTTGCTGCGCAATGCCCAAATTGCTGCCCAGCAGGAAATCCCCATTTGCCAGGATACGGGAATGGCTGTGTTTTTTGTGGAAATCGGCAGTGAAGTCTATGTAGAGGGCGGATGCCTGACAGATGCCATTAACCAGGGTGTTGCCAGCGGGTATACGGATGGTTATCTGCGAAAATCAGTGGTGGCGGATCCGCTTCGGCGGAAGAATACGGAGGACAATACTCCGGCTGTGATTCATTATGATTTTGTACCGGGAGACCGGTTGAAAATCACATTCGCGCCCAAAGGCTTTGGCAGCGAAAACAAGTCCGCGCTGCGGATGCTCAATCCGTCTGACGGACTGGCCGGCGTAGAGGAATTCGTGGTAGAAACCGTCCGCAAGGCTGGTGCCAATCCCTGCCCGCCAATGGTTGTCGGCGTAGGGATCGGCGGCACCATGGATATGGTGGCAAAGCTTGCTAAAAAGGCCCTTACCCGGGATATCGGCCAGCGGCATCCAGATCCGTTTTACAGCGATCTGGAAGCAAAACTGCTGAAAAAAATCAATTTGCTGGGAATCGGCCCCCAAGGACTGGGCGGCAGCACTACAGCGCTGGGGCTGAATATTGAGGTATATCCGACCCATATCGCGGGTCTGCCGGTGGCAGTGAATATCAACTGCCACGCTACACGGCATACCGTTGCCGTCTTGTAGGATATTCTCCGGGATTTTCAGTATATATAAATTTCGCATATATAGTTGAAAAAATACGAAATTTGTGCTACAATAAAAACCGTTGGCCGGGTATGCGGTAACGTATGGTATAGAAAGGAATGATTCTATCAATGGCATATAAAATTTTACAAAAAAAAGTCTTAAATCCACAGATTTTTCTGATGGAGATCGAAGCGCCCCTAATCGCGAAAAAGGCGGAGCCGGGACAGTTTATTATTTTGCGGATTGACGAGTACGGCGAGCGGGTACCGTTTACCATTGCGGATTTTGACCGGGAGCGGGGGACGGTGACTATTATCGTCCAGATCGTTGGGAAAACGACGAAGGATCTGGCACAGCTAGAGGCCGGCGAATCTATCCTGGATTTCGCAGGCCCGTTAGGCGTTCCAACCCATTTGGAGGGCTTGAAAAAAGTAGCTGTGATCGGCGGCGGCTTAGGCACAGCCATCGCATATCCGCAGGCAAAGAAGCTGCACAGCATGGGCGCGGAAGTGCATGTGATCACAGGTTTCCGGGATAAAAGCCTGATCATTTTGGAGGATGAACTCAAAAAAGTATCCGATAAGCTGATCGTCACGACAGACGACGGCTCCAACGGCACCAAGGGCTTTGTCACCGAACGGCTTCAGGAGCTGATTGACGCCGGCGAGCGGTATGATGCGGTCATCGCGATTGGCCCCTTGGTTATGATGCGGGCGGTTTGCAGCGTGACGAAGCCATATGATCTGAAAACGATCGTCAGCATGAACCCGGTGATGATCGACGGTACGGGTATGTGCGGCGGCTGCCGGGTTATTGTCGGCGGTGAAACGAAGTTTGCCTGCGTGGATGGCCCGGATTTTGACGGACATCAAATCGACTGGCAGGCGGCGTTAAACCGGCAGGCTATGTTTAAAAACCAGGAAAGAACAGCTTGTGAAAGCGGACATTGCAGAATTGGGAGGGACAATCATCATGCCTAATATGTCTTTAAAGAAAAATCCGATGCCGGAGCAGTGCCCCAATGAGCGGAATAAGAACTTTTTGGAGGTTACCACCGGGTATACGGAGGAGATGGCCATTGACGAGGCAAACCGCTGCTTGAACTGTAAGCATAAGCCTTGTATGCAGGGATGCCCGGTCAGTGTTAAAATACCAGAATTTATCCAGCTTGTAGCCCAGGGTGATTTTGAGGGCGCGTATAATAAGATCAAGGAAACCAACGCCTTGCCGGCGGTCTGCGGCCGGGTTTGTCCCCAGGAAACCCAGTGTGAATCCAAATGTGTGCGGGGAATTAAAGGCGAAAGTGTTGGGATTGGCCGTTTAGAGCGGTTTGTAGCAGATTGGCACATGCAGCATGTGGAGGAAACAATTAGACCGGCGGCCCCTAACGGCAAAAAAGTAGCCGTCGTTGGCTCCGGCCCGGCAGGCTTGACGGTTGCGGGAGACCTGGCGAAAAAGGGATACGCAGTTACAATTTATGAAGCGTTCCATGTTGCCGGCGGGGTGCTGATGTACGGAATCCCGGAATTCCGTCTGCCCAAGGATATTGTGCAGAAGGAAATTGATAATTTGAAAAAGATGGGCGTCGACATTGAGACCAATGTCATTGTCGGCAAAACGATCCTACTGGATGAGCTGATCGAGGATTATGGCTTTGACGCTGTATTCTTAGGGACAGGCGCTGGTCTGCCGTCCTTTATGGGAATTGAGGGGGAGAGCTTAAACGGCGTATATTCCGCTAATGAGTTCCTGACTCGGATCAACCTGATGAAGGGATATAAATTCCCGGAATATGACACACCGGTTGTTGTTGGGAAAAACGTAGCGGTTTTGGGCGGCGGCAACGTAGCCATGGACGCGGCTAGAAGTGCAAAACGTCTGGGCGCCGAAAATGTATATATTGTGTACCGGCGGGGCAAGGAAGAGCTTCCGGCCCGGGCGGAAGAGGTTGCCCATGCGGAGGAAGAAGGTATTATCTTTAAGCTTCTGCAAAATCCCACCAAGTTCATTGGAGATGAAAAGGGCTGGCTCCAGGGTATGGAGGTCATTGATATGGAGCTGGGTGAGCCGGACGCTTCCGGTCGGCGGAGGCCTGTGGCAAAGCCGGGAACAGAACATGTGATCGAAGTGGAAACGGCAATTGTTGCTATTGGGCAGACACCAAATCCGTTAATTAAATCTACAACGGTTGGATTGGATACAAATAAGCGAGGCTGTATCATAGCGGATGAAGAAACTGGGAAGACCAGCAAGGATAAGGTCTATGCCGGCGGGGATACAGTTACTGGCGCGGCAACTGTAATTTTGGCTATGGGAGCCGGGAAAAAAGCTGCCAAAGCAATTGACGAAATGTTAAGCCAATAAAATCACAGCGGACAGAAAATCTGTCCGCTGTTTAGTATTTATGATAAATTAAGATGCGGTACGGGCCACGTATAAAGACAGCAGAGAAGAACACAAATAGGATAGTTTGCATATAATATAGCAAAAAAACAATTGAGAAAGCTGGAAAACAAATGAATGATTATCCTTATTTATGCGGTTGCTGTCATTCCTGCGGCTGCTTAAAAAAGTGTTGTACCGGCCCGACTGGCAGCACCGGCCCCACGGGCCCTGCGGGACCGAGCGGCGAACCCGGCGCGACTGGCCCAACTGGCGCAACGGGCCCTGCCGGCCCGACTGGTGCATCTGGCGCGACGGGTCCCACCGGGGCCATTGGCCCAGCAGGGGCTACCGGCCCAACCGGCCCGACTGGAAGCACGGGGACTACTGGCCCTACGGGTGCGACTGGCAGTACCGGCCCCACGGGCCCTGCGGGACCGAGCGGTGAACCTGGCGCGATTGGCCCAACGGGAGCTGCCGGTACGACTGGTCCAACTGGCCCAACGGGCGCTACCGGCCCCGCAGGACAGACGCCGAATGATGTGTTTGCTTCGTTCAGTACGATTTTCGCGTCGTTTACCGTGGGAAGCTTGATCCCTTTATTTCCGGACATTACCGACCCAACGGGAAATATCGTGTCTACGGATCTGGAGCATATTACGCTGTCGCCCGGGTATTATCTGGTCTCTTATAAGGTCTCCGCAAATTTCCGGAGTCCAAACTATATGCAGATTACCCCGTCGTATAACGGAAGCGCCCATTTGGAAACCGGGATTTACTCTGCTACAAACGCAGAGGGCTCCACGGTGGCCGGTTCAACACCATTGATTATCCGGGCACCTGCCCAGACGGTTTTCACCCTGACATATTCTGGTTCTGCTGACGCATTTGACGGTCAGGCTAACCTGACGTTCCTGCGGCTGGAACGGCCGTTATGATAAAATAAAACATGGATTGATATTAGAAAACCTCCGTATGACTGCAATCATACGGAGGTTTTTTGATATCCAGATCTGTCGTGTTTACGGATGGTCAATTCCCCGGGGATAACCGCCGCGACAAAGGCGGTGCCACAAAACGCGCGATACTTCCAGAAGAAAGGCACACAAGTGCATAACTAAAGTCTCTCTCGAATCCAACGCCGGAAGAATGCAAGCTCCGCGTCCGTATGGAACCAGTGCTCTCCGCCGTCCTGTACGGTTAATTCACATCCAAAGCGGTCTGAAAAATTCTTTACATACGGGTACTCACATAGGGTATCCATTTCACCGCGTAAAATATATGTCTTGTGGGGCTATACTGTAATGGGGTGCTTGCGGACATATACATAATACGGATAATACAGCGGTTCTATATCATTCCGTACAGTTATCCGCTCCCGAAACTGATCTTCGTCAATATCGCAGTAGCGCATCAGATTCTGGATAATGCGCTCCATATCGGTTACCGGGGAAAGAAACCATACGCAGTTTATAGCCATATCCGCAAAGGTAAGCAATTCAAAATAGGCCCCCATACTGCAGCCAAACAGGGAGATTTCCGCGCACGTTCCCGGCAAAAATGATACAGGGCAGTCAATTCCTGAACACAAGTGTCCGGCATAATACAGTCTGTATCGTAAACCCGTTCCCCGTGCTGCGGCAGATCAAAGCTAAGGACCTGGTAACCTTTTTGGATTGCTTCCTCCGCGAGAACCCACATACAATCGTCGATTTTCGAAGAATGGCTTCCATGCGCTGCGATGATCATCTGATCGCTGGGTTCTCCCCATAGGATGGCGGGGATCCCGTTGATTTTTAGCTTGTTTAAATCCATGTCATTGCTCCTCAGTCAGTTTTGTCCCGCCCTGTTTTCCCGTTCCATGTTCCGTCGATAAACTGATGCCATTAGCTCACAGCACTCAAGGCGCCGGAAAAGAAGGCGTATTGTCCTTCTGGATAGAGGAGGGCAGGACATGCATATATTTTTTAAACATTTTTGTAAAATAAGAAATGTCTGAAAAGCCACATCGTTCTGCGGTCTCATTGACAGAAAATCCATCTGTTTTCAGTAAAATATACGCCTGTTGGATTTTCAGGCTGTTAAAATATGCGTTGACTGTATACCCGGTGACCGCTTTAAAGGTACGGCAAAAATAATATTTACTGTAGCCGGTATGCTGGGCGATATCGGCAAGAGAAAGGCTTTCCCGGCTGTGCTTTTTCATATAGACGATGGCTTTTTTGATCATCGTGATTTGTTTTCCTGGTACATTTTCCGCCGCGTTCGTGTCCAGATGTTCACGGAACAGGGAAAGGAGAATTCCCAATACCTGCTGCATAACGGCGGCCTTATAGCAGGGCTGCTTTAACGTCAGTTCCCGTACAATCTGTTCCAGAGCGTTGAACAGGGCCGGGTCATGGACCTTTTCCTGAATTAAATTTTCTTCTGGCGAAAGGCCGAATTGGTCAGCAAAATTCTTGTCAATGATCAGACAGTAATATAAAATTTCACTCTGATCCTCTATAGAGACATGATGCATTTTGTTAGGGTTAATCACAATCAGATCATTTTCCGCTGCCAATATTTGCGTGTCATCAATTTTCACAATCCCGCTGCCTTTGACAATAAACAAAAATTCTGGGTTTTCATGCCAATGCAGGCAAAACGGCGCGGATTGATGGGTGATGTGGTCCAGGTGAAAAATAATCGGCAGCGCCGGATCGTCAAAGCTATGCTTTTCATATTGGGAAACATTCATAGAAGATCCTCCAAAATGGCAATATTTTACCAAAAAACAGCAAAAACCAATCTTTACATATGGATTATACCACGATATAATCAATTTGTAAATATACTCTGAAGAGGTGAATGGAATGTATAATTTTCCCATTGGTATAATGTTAGATTCGCTGCGGATGGACAACAAAACCGCAATCGAAACCGCCGCGAGGATGGGAGCCAAGGGCCTGCAGCTTTACGCGACCCGCGGCGCAAATTCCCCTGCAAATTTAACTGGCGAAAAGCGACGGGCGCTTTTGGATATGGTAAAGTCCAACGGCCTGTGCTTTTCCGCCCTATGCGGCGATTTAGGAGAAGGCTTCTGGCGGCCGGAACGCAACCCCGCACTTATTGAGGAATCCAAACGGATTTTGGACTTGGCTTTGGATCTGGAAACAAATGTAGTCACCACACATATCGGTGTGATCCCGAAGGATCCCAATCATGACCGGTACAAGACCATGCAGGAAGCGTGTTATGAACTGAGCCGGTACGCGGATTCTCTAAATGCGCATTTTGCCATTGAAACCGGCCCGGAAACAGCAGCAGTGCTGAAAGGTTTTTTGGATTCGCTCCAGTCTACGGGGGTGGCGGTCAATTTAGACCCGGCAAATTTTGTAATGGTCACCGGCGACGACCCGGTGCAGGCTGTTTACACGCTGCGGGACTACATTGTACATACCCACGCTAAGGACGGCCGCAGGCTGTTTGAAAAAGACCCGGAAGTGATTTATGGCGTGACGGAGGAAAGCGAGCTGGTGAACGACTGCTCCTTTGAAGAACTCCCCTTAGGCGAAGGCGATGTAGACTTTGCGAATTATTTAAAAGCGCTGGATGAAATTGGCTATCAAGGCTTTTTGACCATTGAGCGGGAAGTGGGCGATAACCCGGCGCGGGACATTGAAAGCGCCATGGCGTTTTTAACTAGGCAGATTCAGGAGGGAAAATAGCATGGAGAAAAAAATAAAAATCGGGATCATCGGTGTTGGGAATATTTCCTATTTTCATATCCAAGGATATCTGCAAAATCCCTATGTGGAGGTATATGCCTTTTGTGACATCAATGCGGAGCAGCTGAAAAAGCGGGGAGAAGAATTTGGCGTCAGCCGGCTGTATACAGACATCAACGAATTCCTGGCTTTGCAGGAAATTGATGCGGTCAGCGTATGTACATGGAACTCTGCCCACGCGGACTGCGCCATAGCCGCTTTAAACGCCGGCAAGCATGTTTTGTGTGAAAAGCCCATGTCCGTCAGCAAGGCGAAGGCGGAGCAAATGCAGGCAGCTGCGGAGAAGAACGGAAAGCTTTTGATGATCGGTTTTGTCCGCCGGTTCGGAAATGATTGCAATGTTCTTCGGGACTTTATCCAAAACGATTATTTTGGCGAGCTGTATTACGCAAAGGCCGCCTATCTTCGGCGGAATGGGAATCCGGGCGGCTGGTTTGGGGATAAATCCCGGTCCGGCGGCGGCCCGCTGATCGACCTAGGCGTACATGTGATTGACCTTGTCCGTTATCTGATGGGGAATCCTAAGCCCGTGTCCGTTTATGGAGCTACGTTCCAGAAGCTGTTCAACCGGAAGAATGTTAAGGCGGCGGCGGGTTATGCCTCGGTCAGTAAATCTGACAAGGACATCTGCGACGTAGAGGACCTGGCTTCGGCCATGATCCGGTTTGATAACGGCGCAGTGTTATCCGTCGAGACCAGCTTTAGCTTGAACCTGAAAAAGGACGAGGGAAAAATTGAACTGTTTGGTACTAAGGGCGGTGCGAAAATCGATCCGGAGCTGGAAATATATACAGAGATCAATAATTATTTGGCGGATGTGCATTTAGACTATCCCACCGCGCTGGACTTTGACGGCCTGTTTGACAGCGAGATCAACCACTTTGTGGATTGCGTACGAAATGGGACGCCCTGCCGGGCCCCGGCTCAGGATGGCGTAATCCTGATGGCAATTTTAGACGCGGTTTATGAATCCGCGAAAACCGGCCATGAAGTCTTACTATAAACAGGGGAGATTATCATGCAGATTGCAGTTAGTTCTTACAGCTTTTCCGGCATTATGCGAACCGGGGAGCTGAATCAGTTTACAATTATTTCCAAGGCAAAGGAAATGGGCTTTGACGCCATTGAATTTGTTGACATTTTGCCCCACGACGGCAGCGCCCCGGCGGAATACGCTAAAAAACTCCGAAAAGAGTGCGCCCGGGTAGGGCTGCCGGTTTCCAATTTTACATTCGGAGCCGATTTTATCAATTGTCCGGATCGGATGGCGGAAATCGAGCGGGTAAAAGGGATGGTTGACTTGGCGGAAGCCTTGGGCACGAAAAGCGTTCGGCACGATGCTGCGGTGGGGAAGACGGAAATATCCTTTGACCAGGCCCTGCCCATTCTAGCTGACGCCTGCCGGCAGGTGACCGAATATGCCGCGGCGAAGGGAATCGGGACAATGGTTGAAAACCATGGCTTTTTCTGCCAGGACAGTCTGCGGGTCGAGAGACTGTATAACGCCGTAAACCATCCCAATTTTGGGCTTTTATGCGATATGGGGAATTTTCTCTGCGCGGACGAGGATCCAGCTAAGGCGGTGGGAATTGTGGCTCCCTATACCCGATATGTCCACGCGAAGGATTTTCACGTTCAGCCTGCCCAAGGAATCGACCCGGGCGAGGGCTTTTTCCAAAGCCGGAACGGTACCTATCTGCGGGGGGCAATTATCGGCCATGGCAATGTGCCGGTGCTGCACTGCCTGACGGCATTGAAACGTGCCGGCTATTCCGGCAGCATTGCCATTGAATTTGAGGGGATGGAGGCGCCGGCGCCGGCCCTTAAAATTGGTCTTGCCAATTTAAAACGGTATGTCCGGCAGGCAGGTTTCTGACTTTGCGGTTAACAGCCGTATGCCCTGCCAAATGGGCTATTACCGGAAAACAGGATTGTCAAAAAAATCAGCAGGTCATTTTATAATGTGCCGCTGATTTTTTTGTGTCACGGCCTGCTTTGGTTGATCCTTTTACGCTGCAATTTCTGTTATTATGCCAGGCCTCATCTGCCTGCAAGACAGATATCCTGGTATAATTTTTCGTCAAAACCGAAAGACTATTGACAAATTTAGTTAAATTATATAAAATACAAGCAGGAAAAGGAAAAGAAATGTGTGATAAAATTTTAACAAACTCTATTGACAATCCCGAAAGATAATAGTATAATAGTAATGTAAGATTGATAAATATTTAACAATCTTGTTGGGTGTCGTAAATGAAGGAGGAAAGATTATGGCAGAGAAAAAAATTGATGTAAACAAAATGATCGATGAGCTCGTTGATAAAGCCCAGGTCGCGCTGGATGCGTTTATGAAGCTGGATCAGGAGCAGATCGACAACATTGTACAGGCCATGACCTTAGCTGGTCTGGATAAGCACATGGAGCTGGCGAAAATGGCGGTGGATGAAACTGGCCGCGGTGTTTATGAGGACAAAATCACAAAAAACATGTTCGCGACAGAATATGTTTATCACTCCATTAAATATGAAAAGACAGTTGGCGTTATTGAGGAAAGTGATTTGGAGGATTACGAGGTAATCGCAGAGCCGGTTGGCGTTGTCTGCGGTGTTACCCCAGTTACCAACCCCACCTCTACGACGTTGTTTAAATCCATTATTTCTGTAAAGGCCAGAAACCCGATCATTTTTGGATTCCATCCCAACGCGCAGAAATGTTCCGCGGAGGCAGCCCGGATCGTATATGAGGCTGCGGTTGCGGCCGGCGCGCCGGAAAACTGTATCCAGTGGATTGAGCATCCGTCGATTGAAGCCACAAACGCCCTGATGAACCATCCGGGGGTAGCGCTGGTTTTGGCAACCGGCGGAAGTGGCATGGTAAAGGCGGCGTATTCCACCGGTAAGCCGGCGCTGGGCGTTGGGCCTGGCAACGTGCCTTGCTATATACACAAAAGCGCGAATTTGGAACAAGCGGTTAACGACCTGATCCTGTCCAAAAGCTTTGACAATGGTATGATTTGTGCCTCGGAGCAGGCGGCGATTGTTGATAAAGAAATTGCAGATGATTTTGAAGCGTTAATGACCAAGCATGGTTGCTATTTTGTGCCGAAAAAGGACATTAAAAAGCTGGGCGATTACTGCATTAACAGCGAAAAAGGTGCTGTTAATCCGGATATTGTTGGGAAAAGTGCCACCTGGATTGCGGAGCAGGCCGGGATTGATGCCCCTGCCGGGACAAAGATCCTGATCGCGAAGCTGGATGGCGTCGGCGCGAAGTATCCGTTGTCCCGCGAAAAGCTGAGCCCAGTCCTTGCTTACTTCATTGTTGACAATGAGGATATGGCAATCGAACGTGCGGAGCAGATGCTGGAATTCCATGGCCTTGGGCATTCCGCTGTGATCCACGCCCAGGATCAGGATATTATTGAGCGGTATTCGGCTTCCATGAAGGCCAGCCGTTTGATCGTGAACTCTCCTTCTTCACACGGCGCAATCGGTGATATTTACAATACGAATATGCCTTCTCTGACACTGGGCTGCGGCAGCTACGGCGGAAACTCCGTCAGCGGCAACATCACCACATCGAACCTGATCAACCGGAAAAGAGTGGCAAAGAGGAGAGTCAATATGCAGTGGTTTAAGGTACCTGACAGGATTTATTTTGAAAACAATTCTATTCAGTATTTGGAGAAAATGCCGAATATTTCCCGCGCATTTATCGTAACTGACCCGGGAATGGTTTCTTTAGGCTATGTAGACAAGATTCTGTATTATCTCCGGAAGCGGCCGGAGCATGTACACTGTGAGATTTTCTCGGAGGTTGAACCGGATCCGTCCATTGAAACGGTACGGAAGGGCGCCGAGATGATGAACAGCTTCAAGCCTGATGTAATTATCGCCCTGGGCGGCGGAAGCGCAATGGACGCAGCAAAGGGTATGTGGCTTTATTATGAATATCCGGAAGAGAACTTCAACGCCCTGCGGCTGCGGTTCCTGGATATCCGCAAGCGTGCCTATAAGTTCCCGAAAATGGGTAAGCAGGCCAAGCTGGTTGCAATCCCCACCACCAGCGGTACCGGCAGTGAGGTAACAAGCTTCGCAGTTATTTCTGATAAGAAGAATAACATGAAGTACCCGCTGGCGGACTATGAGCTGACGCCAGATGTAGCAATCATTGACCCGCAGTTTGTAATGTCTGTTCCGCAGCGTGTAACGGCGGATACTGGTATGGACGTGCTGACCCACGCAATTGAGGCCTATGTATCCGTTATGGCTTCCGATTATACAGACGGCCTGGCCATGAAAGCGATTCAGCTGGTATTTGAATACCTGCCCAGAGCCTATAAGGATGGCGCGAAGGATAAGGTTGCTAGAGAAAAGATGCATAATGCAAGCTGTATCGCTGGTATGGCGTTTACCAACGCGTTCCTGGGCTTGAACCACTCCATAGCCCATAAGATCGGCGGCGAGTATCATGTGCCTCACGGCCGCGCTAATGCTGTATTGCTGCCGTATGTAATCGAATATAACGCGCAGGAGCCTTCTAAGTTTGTCTCCTTCCCGAAATATGAGAAGTTTGTAGCAAACGAGAAGTATGCGGAAATTGCGAAATACCTGGGTCTGCCTGCAAAGACAACTGAGGAAGGCGTAAAGAGCCTGGTAAAAGCGATCCGCGACTTGATGGCCAGCATGCAAATGCCTGCGACATTCCAAGCGTGCGGCGTTGACGAAAAGGAATACATGGAGAAGCTTCATGATATTGCCAATAAGGCCTTTGAGGATCAGTGCACAACGGCGAACCCCCGGCTGCCGCTGGTATCTGAAATTGAAGAAATTATGGTTAAGGCATACAAATAAGCAAAAAATCAGATTATCAAACACCTCCTATGGGAATTTACCATGGGAGGTGTTTTCGCGCGTTTGGAATTGCTTGACAAACGTGTGGGGTATGATTGTTTTGTCCAGAATAATTGGACAGGCAACGCTATGTCCGTACCAAATCGGATTTGGGCGACCGGCCAGTTTCCCGGCAGTACATTTTATAAAAATTAGAGTAATTGCCAAAGCCGGCTTCCACGCTGGCCTCCGTTAGGGAAATGCCCTTTGCGTACAGCTCCCGGACCAGCAGGATCCGTTTATATGTAATATATTGATTGACGGTCAGTCCGGTCTGCTGCTTAAACATATGGCAGAGATGGTATTTGTTAATAAAGAAATGCCCGGCAATTGCGTCTAGGGAAAGGTTAGCTGTGATATGATCGTTGATATATAAAAGGATGTCCTTGACATGCGCATTGTAAAAGCTCCGCTTTTCGGATTTGACGGAGATCCGATTCAAATTATAGAGTAGCTCAATGAGTTTGCTGCGCATAACGATCCCCAGCGCCGGATCATTCTCTTTTAGATAGCCATCCATACTTTGAACAATTTCTAAAATCTGGTGCCGGCGGACAAGCTCTGCGGACATCAGGTTATTGACGCCTAAGGGCCGGCTGGTAAAAATCGTTTTGAAGTCCTCGCAGCCGTTCCGGATAAAAAAACGGTTTTGTACAGTAATTACCACCCGTTCATAGGGAGCCAGGGGACGATTATGAAACATCATGTGCATTTCCGTGCTTTGGGCAATGACGATATCCCCGGGCCGCATATAATATACCGTTCCTTCTACCCGAAATTGACAGTTACCCTGCAGAAAAATCAGGATCTCATATTGATCGTTATGATTATGCAGCTTGAAGCTGGATGTGTCCGGTTCCGGATCTAAATTATGCGCATAGTGAAATTCCTGCTTTTCGTCTGTATATTCAATGTTCACCATATTCCACCTCAAATTTAGTATATCATAAAACCGCAATATATGCAATGTTTTAAGCAATATAGATTTAGAAAATTGCGTATATTTGTACTATAATAAAGAAAAAGCATATACAAGAAAGGATGATTGCATGGAAGAACAATTTGTGATTTCTGGATTTTCCGACGAGATTGATGAAAACGTGGAAAAGCAGTTTTCCCATTTAAATACTCTGGGTATCCGGTACTTTGAACCCAGAGGCATTGATGGGAAGAACATTGCCGATTTAGAGGACGACGAGGTTCTTGTGTTGAAAAAAAAGATGGAGAAGTATGGGATCCAGGCTTCATCCATTGGCTCTCCCATCGGGAAGATCAATATTGCGGATGACTTTGCGCCACACATGGAAAAGCTTAGACGGGTGATCCGTACGGCCAAAATGCTGGACACAAAATATATTCGGATTTTCAGCTTTTTTATGCCGAAAGGGGAGGATTATGGAAAGTACAGGGATGCGGTTTTCCGTCGGATGCGGGAGATGGTTAAGCTGGCCGAAGCAGAGGACGTGATTCTGCTGCATGAAAACGAAAAGGACATTTACGGTGATTTAGCCGACCGCTGCTTAGAGCTGGTCCAGACCATTGACTCGCCTAACCTCCGCTGCGTGTTTGATCCGGCAAATTTTGTCCAGTGCGGGCAGGCGGTTTATCCGGAAGCGTACCAGAAGCTCCGGCCCTATATCGCCTATATGCACATCAAAGACGCCCGGGCGGACGGCACGGTGGTGCCGGCAGGCTACGGGGAAGGCGGTGTGCCGGAGATCATCCAAAACCTGGCAGACAGCGGTTACCGCGGGTTTTTAAGCCTGGAGCCCCATCTGGGCAGCTTTACCGGTCTTGCCAATTTGGAAATTGATGATAAGATGCTGGATCTGGAGCAAAGTACACCGGACAAATTTACCTGCGCCCATCAGGCGCTGATTACAATATTAGAAAGGATTGAAAATCATGAATGAGGTTCGAGTAGGAATCATTGGCCTTGGAAACATGGGAACAGGGCACGCGAAAAGTATTACTGGAGGGAAGGTTCCCAATATGCGGCTGACGGCGATCTGCGATATCGCAAAGGCGCCCAGAGAATTTGCCGCGAAAAATTTCCCGGATGCGGCGCTGTTTGAAACGGCAAGCGAATTGTTTGACAGCGGCCTGGTGGACGCGGTCATTATTTCCGTACCGCATTACGACCATCCGCCGTTAGCCATCGAGGCCTTTTCCAAGGGGCTCCATGTAATGTGTGAGAAGCCTGCAGGCGTTTATACCAAGCAGGTGCTGGAGATGAACGCGGCGGCGGAAAAATCCGGCAAGGTCTTTGGTATCATGTACAACCAGCGGACTAACCCGGTTTACCAGAAAATCCGGGAGCTTGTGCAATCCGGCCAGCTGGGAAAAATTAAGCGGGTAGCCTGGATGATCACTGACTGGTACCGGCCCCAGTTCTATCATGACAGCTGCACATGGCGTTCTACCTGGCGGACAGAGGGGGGCGGCACGCTGATCAATCAAAATCCCCATCAGCTGGATTTGTGGCAGTGGATGTTTGGCATGCCGGATAAAATTATGTCCCATGTTTCCTTTGGGAAGTATTACAATATCGAGGTAGAGGATGATGTGACGGCGTTCATGCAGTATAACGACGGTATGACGGGCCTGTATGTGACTTCTACCGGCGAAGCCCCGGGAATCAATCACTTAGAGATTTCCTGCGACATGGGTATGATCGTCGTGGAAGACAATAAAATCCGGTTCAAGCGCAATACAGAATCCGAGCGGGAATTTAACGCGAGAAACAAAGAAGTATTTGGCCGGCCGGAATGGTGGGATTGCCAGGTCCCGGCGGATTCCAGCGGCGGGCCGCAGCATGTGGGGATTCTCCAAAACTTTACAAAGGCCATTTTGGAGGGTACACCGCTGCTGGCGCCAGGCGAAGAAGGCATACGGGGTTTGACGATCTCCAATGCGATCCATTATTCCGCCTGGACCAATGGCTGGGCAGATGTGAAAAACTTCCCGCATGACGATTTTTATCGGATCCTGCAGGAAAAGATCCGGAATTCTAAGGTTGTTAAAGAAGAACGGCAGGTAACTGCTTCTACGGAAAATACATATTGATTGAGGAGGAAACAAACATGGATCAGAGAATCGGCGCGCAGCTTTATACCCTTCGGGATTTTTGCCAGACCAAAGAAGATTTTGCGCAAAGCATGAAAAAATTACAGGAAATCGGTTACAAGCAGGTACAGATCTCTGCTGTCGGCCCTATTCCGGCGGCTGATCTGAAAGAAATCTGCGACCAGTACGGGATGGCCGTTTCTTGTACCCACCGGGGATTGACGAATTATGAGGAAGACCTGGCCGGGGAAATCGAATTCCATAAAACACTGGGCTGCGATATCGCGGGCCTAGGTTCTATGCCCGGCGAGCTGCGGACATTTACAAAAGACAGTATTATGGATTTTATCAATCGGATGAACAGGATTAACGCTGGGCTTAAAGCCGCGGGGATCACCTTTGCGTACCATAACCATGCCTTTGAATTCGAAAAGGTTGACGGGAAATTTGTGATGGACTATTTCCTGGAATACGGAGAGTTCTCCTTTATCGTGGACACCTATTGGCTGGCCTTTGCCGGGCTGAACCCTGCGGAGTACATTCAAAAAATGGGCGAACGGGCCGTTTGCGTACATTTTAAGGATTTGGCGATTATCAAGGACCAAGTTGTCATGGCGGAGGTTACCGAGGGTAACCTGGATTGGGATCAGATCATCCCGGCCTGCCGGGAGGCTGGCGTACGCTGGGCTTTAGTGGAGCAAGACGTATGCCGCAGAGATCCCTTTGAGAGCCTGGCAATCAGCTATAAAGCCTTGACGCAAAAAGGGTTTAAGTAAGGGAGAAGCACTATGAAAAACGCGTGTATCGTAGGATATGGGGCCATTGGCCCTATCCACGCGGAAGCGGTTGCGCGGGCAGACCACGCAAGACTGTATGCTGTCTGCGATTCTGACGCGGATAAGCTTTCCTTATGCCGGGAAAAATATGATGTTTTGACCTATGCTGATTATCAAGCTGCCGTAAACGACCCAAAGATTGACGTTATCCATATTTGCACGCCCCATTATCTGCATAAGGAAATGGCTGTTCGGGCAATGGAAGCGGGAAAAGATGTGGTTTTAGAAAAGCCGGCGGCTATGAACCGGGACGAGTTGGCTCAAATCCAGCAGACTCAGGCCTTGACGGGCAGAAGGGTCTGCCTAATGCTCCAAAATCGAACGAACGCGGCAATTCAAGCGCTAAAAGCCACAGCGGACGACCCGGCCCTGGGAAAACTTGTGGGGATCGAGGGCGCAATGACCTGGCACCGGGACGCGGCCTATTACCGCTCCGGCGCGTGGCGGGGAACCTGGACCCAAGAGGGCGGCGGCGTATTAATCAACCAGGCAGTACATCTGATTGATCTGTTCAGCTATTTGGGCGGCGGGATCCAGTCCGTCCGGGCCAGCATATCCACAAAGTACTTAGACGGGATTATTGAAGTGGAGGATACCGCCGATGGGCTTTTGACTCTGCCGGGCGGGGTAAGGGCCTGTTTTTACGCTACCAACGCCTATGATACGAACAAGCCGTTCCGGATTGAGCTGGAATTTGAAAACGCGCTGCTGCGGTATGCGGATAACCGTCTGTATAAAATCGCGGATACTGCAGAGGTAGTCGCCAGTGACGATATGGATACGCCTGGGAAACGGTATTGGGGCGTTGGACATCAATATGTAATCAGCCAGTTTTACCAAAGCCTTGCCGCCGGCGGCAGATATATCAGCCTGGCAGACGGCATCAATACAATGGAGGCCCTCTTTGCCTTTTATGAAAGCGCTAAAGCGGGCGGAAAGGAAATCAAGCTATGAAAATGACATTTCGGTGGTACGGGAAGGACGATCCTGTTACCTTGGAGAAGATCCGCCAGATCCCTGGTATGCAGGGGATCGTTTCTGCGATTTATGATATTCCCGTGGGGGAGGCTTGGCCGCTTGAGCGGATCATGGCGTTAAAGGGCGAAGTCGGGGCGGCAGGCTTGGAGCTTTCCGTCATTGAGAGCGTACCGGTTCATGAAGATATCAAAACCGGCGACGGTGACCGTGACCGCTATATTGACAACTACTGCACAACCCTGCGGAATCTGGCAAAGGCTGGCATTGACTGCGTTTGCTACAACTTCATGCCGGTATTTGACTGGACCCGCTCCGAGTTGGCCCATCCGCTGCCGGACGGCTCTAACGCGTTGATTTATCAAGAGGAAACTGTGCAGGCGATGAATCCCTTGACCGGGGATTTGTCGCTGCCGGGGTGGGACGCGAGCTATACCAAGGACGGTATGAAGGCGCTGCTGGAAAAGTATCAGTCAATTACGGAGGAAGATCTCTGGAATAATCTGAAATATTTCCTGGACCGGGTCATCAAAGTTGCAGAAGAGGTGGGCGTTAAGATGGCGATCCATCCCGACGATCCGCCATGGGGGATTTTTGGTCTGCCCAGGATCATTACCAATAAAGAAAATATCCGGCGGTTTTTAAAGCTCTATGACAGCAAATATAACGGGCTGACGTTGTGCAGCGGTTCCTTAGGCGTTTCGCCGGACAATGATATTGTGGATATGATTTATGAATTCGCGGACCGGATCCACTTCGCCCATGTGCGCAACATCAAAATTACTGGTGAAAAATCCTTTGAGGAAGCGGCGCATAAATCAGAATGCGGTTCTCTGGATATTGTTAAGATTATGAAGGCCTATCACGATACCGGCTTTTCAGGCTATGTCCGGCCGGATCACGGACGGATGATCTGGGGCGAAACGGGGCGGCCGGGCTATGGCCTGTATGACCGTGCCTTAGGCGCTGTTTATATCAACGGAATTTGGGAAACCTTAGAAAAGATTGGAGGATGAACCATGAAGCTGCCATTTAATTTGGATTTACAGGGGAAGGTCGTTGTTGTTACGGGCGGCGGCGGTGTTTTGTGTGGAATGTTTGCCCGTGCCTTGGGACAGTGCGGGGCGAAAATTGCCGTGCTGGACCTGCGCAGGGAAGCGGCTCAGAAGGTGGCGGACGACATTTGCCAAAACGGCGGAACCGCCAAGGGCTATGCTGCCAACGTATTAAAGCCGGATGAGCTAAAGGCCTGCCGGGAAGAGATTATGAAAGACTTTGGCGCCTGCGATATTTTGATTAACGGTGCCGGGGGGAATCATCCTAAAGGGACAACCGCCAAGGAATATTTGGAAGAAGCGGATCTTGCTGACAATCAGGAGCTGATCACCTTTTTTGATTTAGATCCGGATGGGATAGAGTTTGTGTTTAACCTGAACTTTTTGGGAACGCTGCTGCCTACCCAGGTGTTCGCAAAGGATATGGCGAAGGCAAAGGCTGGAACCATCATTAATATTTCCTCGATGAACGCGTTTTGCCCATTAACCAAGATCCCCGCCTACAGCGGCGCGAAGGCGGCTGTCTCGAACTTTACCCAGTGGCTGGCAGTGCATTTTTCCAAAATGGGCGTACGGGTAAACGCCATCGCGCCGGGATTTTTTGTAACAGATCAAAACCGGGGGCTGCTATTTGATGAAAACGGTCAGCCCACCCCCAGAACTGAGAAAATTTTAGCCGCCACCCCGATGGGACGGTTTGGCGAAGCGGAGGAACTGGTCGGGACGCTTTTGTGGCTGGTTAACGAACAGGCGTCTGGTTTTGTAAACGGCGTCGTTGTCCCGGTTGACGGTGGATTTTCCGCCTATAGCGGCGTTTGATGGGAGGAGCAGCCATGGCTTTTATAAACGATGATTTCATGCTGCACAACGAAACGGCAAAGCATTTATTTTTTGATTATGCCAAAGATATGCCGATCATTGACTACCACTGCCATTTAAGCCCCCGGCAGATCGCGGAAAATTATCAGTTCAAAAATGCCTTTGACGTCTTTTTGGGCGGCGATCATTATAAATGGCGGCAGATGCGCTCCAACGGCGTTGATGAGCAGTACATTACAGGCAAGGCGGACGACTGGGAAAAATTTGTAAAGTGGGCGGAAACCATGCCGTACCTGATCGGCAATCCGCTGTACCACTGGACGCATCTAGAGCTTTCCCGGTATTTTGGGATTAAAAAGACCCTGTCCCCCGCGACAGCAAAGGAAATCTGGGATACCTGCAACAGCCTGTTAAGCCAGGATGATTTCCGGGCAAAGGCGCTGATTAAGAAATCCAATGTAGAAGTGATTTGTACCACCGACGACCCCATGGATGATCTGGCCTGGCATAAACAAATCAAAAACGACGGCTTTTCCACGAAAGTGCTGCCGACCTTCCGGCCGGATAAGCTGGTGGAAATTGAAAAGGACGGCTTTTTGGACTATTTGCAGCAAACCGGCGCGGACAGCTTCGACGCGCTGTTAAAGGCCATCAGCCAGCGGATCCAGTATTTCCATGAAAATGGCTGCCGGCTGGCGGATCACGGCGTGTCCTGGGTGCCCTTCGCAGAGGGAGATCCAGCCGCTGTATTGGAAAAGAAACAAAACGGCGGCCGGCTGACAGCAGAGGAAGCTAATGTTTACCGGACGGCGGTCATTCTGCACTGCGGCCGGGAATATGCCCGCCTAGGCTGGACAATGCAGATCCACATGGGCGCGATCCGCAACAATAACACACGGATGTTCCAGGCCATCGGGCCGGATACCGGCTTTGATTCCATCGGCGACTATGCGGTAGCGCAAAATCTTTCCAGGCTTTTGGACACGCTGGAAACAGAGGATCTGCTGCCCCGCACAATTTTGTATTCCCTAAACCCTAAGGACAATTATGTGCTGGCAACAATGCTGGGAAATTTCCAGGGCGGGGGAATCCCCGGAAAGATCCAGCTTGGCTCCGGCTGGTGGTTCAACGATCAGCGGGACGGGATGGAGGAGCAAATGAAAGCCCTTGCCAATTTAGGGCTTTTGAGCCGGTTTGTCGGCATGCTGACCGATTCCCGGAGCTTTGTTTCCTATCCGCGGCATGAATATTTCCGGCGGATTTTATGTAACCTGGTTGGTACATGGGTAGAAAACGGTGAATATCCCCGGGATGAGGTAATGCTGGAGAAGATCATCCGTGGGATCGCGTATCAAAACGCGAAAGAATATTTCCAGTTTTAGAAAAAAGCCTGCGCTTGCAGGCTTTTTTCTTGACCGAGCATATGGAATATGGTATGATACAAATATAGATTGCAGGATATTTTGTCGAAAAGAGGGAAAAGCATGTATATTGCGGATTTACATATCCATTCTAAATATTCCCGGGCGACCAGTGCGAAGGGCGTGCCGGAATATTTAGAGCTCTGGGCCCGGAAAAAGGGGATCGGCCTTTTAGGAACCGGAGATTTCACCCATCCGGCGTGGCGTGCGGAATTGGCTGACAAGCTGGAGCCGGCAGAAGACGGGCTTTACCGTCTGCGGGATAGTTTCCGCTTGTCTGAAAATACGGCTGGTGAAGATGACAGGCCTCGGTTTGTCATTTCCGGGGAGATCAGCTCCATTTATAAAAAGAACGGAAAAGTCCGCAAGGTGCATAATGTCATTCTGCTGCCGAGCCTGGAAAAGGCCAATGTGCTTTCCCGAAAGCTGGAGACCATCGGGAATATCTATTCTGACGGCCGGCCGATCCTGGGACTGGACAGCCGGGATCTGCTGGAGATCACACTGGAGTCCTGCCCAGAAGCGATTTTTATTCCGGCTCATATTTGGACGCCGCATTTTTCCCTGTTCGGCGCGTTTTCCGGCTTTGACACGATTGCGGAATGTTTCGGAGATTTAACGCCCTATATCCATGCCTTAGAAACAGGCTTATCTTCCGATCCGGCCATGAATTGGCGGCTTTCCGCATTAGACGGCTATTGCTTGGTCTCCAATTCCGACGCCCATTCGCCCAACAAGCTGGGCCGGGAGGCGAATCTACTGGATACGGCGCTTTCCTATGCCGCACTGCGGCAGGCCATAGAAACCGGGGAAGGCTTTGCCGGTACCATCGAATTTTTCCCAGAAGAGGGTAAGTATCATTTAGACGGACACCGAAAATGCGGCGTTTGCCTGATGCCGTCGGAAACGATAGCATATGACGGGAAATGTCCCGTGTGCGGGAAGAAAATTACTGTGGGCGTATCTCACCGGGTAGAGGAGCTGGCGGATCGGCCGGAAGGCTATCGGCCTGAAAATCCGGCGCACTTTGAAAGCTTAGTCCCGCTGCAGGAGGTTATCGCGGCGTCAACGGGAATATCTGCCGCAGGTAAAAAAGCGGAGGCGCAGTATGAAGCAATGCTCGCCGCGTTGGGGCCGGAATTCTATATTCTTCGGGAAGCGCCGATAGAGGATATCCGCCGGGTTATGGGGCCGTGCGTGGCAGAGGGAATCCGCCGGTTGCGGGCCGGACAGGTTGACCGTACCCCCGGCTATGACGGTGAGTACGGTAAAATCAGCCTGTTATCATCCGCAGATATCGAATCGCTGAACGGGCAGTTTTGCTTGTTTGCGGAAGAAGCGGATGCTCCGGCAAACACGAAAAAGGGACCGGCAAGGTCTGTAAAAAAGCAAAAAAATGGGGAAGGACAACCCTCGGCGTCTATTCTGACGGATTTGAATGCAGAACAGAAAAAGGCGGTGGAAGCAAAAAACGCTGTGGTGGCGGTTATTGCCGGGCCAGGAACCGGGAAAACCAAAACCCTGATCGCTCGCATTGCAGATCTGATTGAGAATCAGGGGGCCGATCCGGGAGAAATCACGGCGGTAACCTTTACTACCCAGGCAGCGGGAGAACTGCGGGAGCGTCTGCGTGAACATTTTGGCAGCAAAAAAATTGCCGGCCAATTCTGTATTGGAACGTTTCATAGTATATGCCTGGCAATGCTTGCGGAAAAGAAAAAAAAGCCATCCTTGGTCGATTCCTGCACTGCGGCGGAATTCGCGCAGGCGATTATTGACGATATGGGGATTTCTGTAAATGCCAGAAAGTTTTTGCAGGCGGTATCTGCGAAAAAAAATGGGCAGGCGCTGCGGGATATTCCGGAAACGGCGTTTACGGCCTATCAGGAAAGCCTGGCCAGGAATCAGCTGCTGGATTTTGATGACCTGCTGCTGGCAGGATTAGAAATCGCAAAAACACCGGACAGACGGTTTACCCATATTTTGGTGGACGAATTTCAAGATATGAACGCTGTGCAGCTGCGGCTGGTCCAGGCATGGCACCAGAGCGGGAAAAGCCTGTTTGCCATTGGCGACCCGGATCAGTCGATTTACGGTTTCCGCGGGGCGGACGGGGAATGCTTCCAGAAGCTTTGCAAGCTATATCCGACACTGCAGGAGATCCGGCTGGAAAAGAATTACCGCTCTGTGCCTGCGGTGCTGGGCTGTGCGCTTCCGTTGATTTCAAACAACCCCGGAGCGCAAAGAAAGCTGGAACCGCAGCGCAGGGAAAGCGGCGCCGCAGTACTTTATCAGGCGGAAAGCGATTTGTCGGAAGGGATATTCATTGCGAAAGAGATCAATAAAATCGTAGGCGGCATGGATATGCTGGATGCGCAGGACCTAGGAGCGCAGACAGAGAATCCGCGCGCTTTTGGTTTTGCGGATATCGCAGTGCTGTACCGCACCCACCGGCAGGCAAGGCTGCTGGAGAGTTGTCTGCAAAAGGAGGGTATTCCATACATTGTAACCGGCCGCGAGGAGCTGCTGGAGGACGCCGTTGTCCGGGGGACCATTGCATTTTTCCGCAGCCTGCTGAATCCCGCCGATCAGCAGTCCTGCCGGCTTTGCTTAGAAACCATTTTCCATTGTCCGCCGGATATTACGGAAGCGGTTCTGCAAGGCCGGCCGGATACCTGGATTCGGAAAACACCGCATTTACAGCTTTGGAATGTACTGCGGCAGGAATTTATCCCGAAAATAAAAAAAGAGAGCCCGATGAAAATATTAGAGGACTGGCAAAGCAGGGATGGGATCCCAGTATCAGAAGGGATTAGCCGGTTGATCAATATAGCTGTTTTCTATCCGGATATGCGGTCTTTTCTGGATAATTTGCTGCTGGGAACAGAAAGCGATATTTCCCGCAGCGGCGGGAGCTATACCGGAGAGGCCGTACGGCTGATGACGTTCCACGGGGCAAAGGGGCTGGAGTTTCCTGTGGTGTTTTTGAGCGGTATGAAGCAGGGATGCATACCGTTAGAGGCAGGGAAATATCCAGTAAACCTAGAAGAAGAACGCCGGCTCCTGTATGTCGGAATGACCCGCGCCAGAGAGCAACTAATCATGGTATGTGGGAAACAGGATCCATCGCCATTTTTGAAAGAAATTCCCCGAAAGGCCTATACACTGTATATGGACCGCCGAAAAAAAATACCGGCAGGGAAACAAATGAGTTTGTTTGATTAGCGGCTTGGTTGTCAGTAGGTAAAGCCAAACGGACAGACGAGCTATATGGCTGTCTGTTTATGCATGGATATATGTATATCAAAATGAAAAATAGCAAAATCAAGCCGGCATCTAATCAGCAGGCTTGATTTTGCTATTTATTTCGGAAAGACCATGCCAACGTCTACAACACCTATTCCTGCTGAGACTTCCTTTTTAAATCCACACTTTTTTTCTCTCCATACATGCGTTTATCGGCAGCCATGATCAGCGAATTTAGTATTTGCGCATCCTCCGGATAGGACGCGCTCCCCATACTGAAGCCCTTGAAAGGAATGTCCGCGCAGTCGCGCATAGTGAAGCTTTCTATTTTTCTATAGACAGGGTGGCCATGCTTCTTATTGACATATAGGAAAACAAATTCATCACCCGAAATTCTATAAAAGGTCCCCAAGGCAGAGAAGCGCTCTGAGAAAGCGGTTGAAAATTGCCGTAAATACTGATCGCCCTTTATGTGGCCATAATCATCATTTACAGATTTAAAATTATCTAAATCTATAAAAAAGATTGTAAATGGAATACAGCCGTCAATCATGGCCTGCGCATCTTCTAAAAAGGCCATCCGGTTTCTCAGCCCGGTCAGCGCGTCAAGCTTGAGTGCGCTTTCATATTCCAAAGCGTTTTGGGTTTCCCTGCGGAAAGAATAAAAAATTTGATACGTCATAAACGCGTTTAAAGCAGAAGCGCAAAGGACCAGTATTTTTGTGATCTTCGCTGTGTATAAGGATATATCGAAAACCAACGCATAATTTAGAAGAACTGCAAAACAGAACCAAGATATCCCGAGCCAGAATAAAAGGTTTTTTGTTTTTCGATCTGCGTTTTTTAAAATAAACAAAAATTTTTGGGTCAGAAACCTGAAAAATGGCCGCGCGGTCAATATATACAGGGCTGTCTGGAACAGCAGAAGAGAAGCCTGGTCATTCCATTGGGGAACAAGGCCCGCAATCTGGATGGATAAAGCATAGGTCAGCATGGTATAAATCCAGGAGGAGCACATGATGGAAATGCTGTATTTAACAGGCTGACGGTATAAAAATGTCAGCGGAACAATGTACACCATGCCGAATACCATGAAAATTCCACTGCCAAGAATATCCGTGTTATGAAAAAGCAAATAAAACGCTCCAAAGAGCAACGCCGTAAAAATACTGATTACCGATACGACAGTAAAAGCAGGGGGCTTTTTTTCAGAACACATATGAAAAGTGTACACATTTACGCAAAGCATTTCTAAAACGGAAAGGGCAAGGAAAACGTACTCCATGGTCAATCACCTATTTAAATCAATTGTGGTAATGATTATACCATATTTCCAGAAAAGATTCAAGTTAAATTGTAAACCATATTCTCATTAAAACAAAACGGCTTGCCTTGCACAGGGGAAGATCGCAGAATAATATCCCCCTTTTACAGAAGGCTATTTTGGACGTAATGACGGCTTTCTATATCAATCCTCAACGTATTCAATTTTCGTGTTCCGATAAAATATCTGCGGATGATTCAACGCATGGTGCACAACTTCAAAATCAATCCCATATTCACTGAACAGCTTAACATGCGTTGGAAAGTCATTGACGCGGACAAATACCTTTTTGTCCGTTGCTTTGACCTCAGCCAGTTTCTGATTGAGTTCCGCCGTAGTCTGGATCCCAGTATTGAGCACCGCCCAGATTAGAATAGCGCTGTTTACCAGAAAAAGCGCGTAAATTAACCGCTGAAACCATTTCAGCCACGAAAGCCTTTCTCCGGACGAATTCATGCTATACAGCAAAATAAATACGGGGATATAATATGTATAGCTTGTATACCGCGCCCACCAAGATTCCGGGAAAAACAGGGTCAGCAGCGTAAATGTACAAAGAAAAATCCCGATTACAGCGAGCAGCTTGATTCGGCTGCAAACAGCGGCCAGGAAAAGCAACAGGGATAAGATCAAAATTCCGCTGAATAGGACCCCAAACCCGCCAATGCGGATATCCGCGTTGCTGAGATGGTCCAATTCCGCACTATGGATCGAGAACGGGATTTTCAGCCTCGGCACCTGAGCAATATCATTATTGGTTTGGGAAAACAGGGAAATGAAAAGCTTTCCCAACTGACCGTGTTCTTCCAGCGTAGCGGGCGGATTGGTGTTCATAATATCATATGCGCCTTCACCCATAACCGGATAGACGATATGTTTGCCTTCTGCTAAATGCTTGACATAAGGGTCAAAACCAATCAGCAGGATGCCAGTCAGAAATCCGGTTAAAACAATCAAAACCGGCCGCTTAAGCTTTATCCAGCCCATCTTTACCTTGCATGCATAACAGATTCCCGTTACAAGCAGTATAATTCCGACAAATACCGGCGCGGTAAACTTTACTGTGCAGGAAAAGGCCGCGATTCCAAACAATAAAATATATGTGTATGCATTTGCCCGTTCTGTATAAATTTTCATGCATAAGAGAACGGTCATAATAATACAGCATCCCACAGCCAAATCGTTATAAGAAGTGAACACCTGGCAAATAAATACCGGATTGAGAACAAAGAGTAACGCAAGCGCGGCGCTTCTTCCGCGGGATTGACCATATACACCCCGCATTACATCATAAGCAATGCAAAAGGTAGGAAGAAGAAACAAAATATTGACAGCCTTTGCGGTTTCCAAATGGTTGGTGATTGCGTAAATTGCCGCAGAAAAGATCCAAATCCCCTTGGGATAATTATCCAGCCATAACGACATGTTTGGATAGGAGGCAAATACGTCCGCCTCTATAGAGCTTTGCCGGAGCGGATTCCAGCCCTCTTTCAAGGTTATTATGGCTTGCTTATGGTAGTACATGCCGTCATACGACCAGTCAAAAATAAGGCCGCAAACAATCGTCCACAGAGCAAGTATGGCAAGAACCAGGACGGCGGCATAGAATTGCCCGCGGCCGCGCAAACAGGAAATCCCCAGCAAAAGCACAGCCGGCAGAACCAGTGTATAAAATCCAACGGAGATCCCGGCGGCAAAACAGAGCATGGCAAACGCGGCGACAGTAACCAGAAGAGAAATTGCGGCAAACGCGGCTTTTTCCGCGAAGGTAATGGCTTGACAGCATATTCTTTCCATCATCATCCCCCTTTTTTATGAATCGCAAAACAGCAGTCTGTTTATCGGTATTCTGTGCTAAACAAGAACCTGATATGAAAAAAGCTCCCATCCAAACTGGATGGGAGCTTTAGAACAGCGAGAATCGCTGCGACGTGGTGCGAGTGTTCTTACAGGACTTATCCGCAAATGCAGTAAAATCAAGGGTTTCCGATAGTCAATACACAGTATTAACTCTAAAATTAAATATTTTTCTTCTCTCAAAATGCTTTGATTATAAAAAATCAAGGCATTTTTTGTTTTACCGCACCGGCTTCATTGCTCCCTATTAATATATATTATAACATAAAATCCTTAGACGGTCAACAGACCGGAAAATTAAATTTTACGAGAAAGGATTTTCATAAATGAAACCAAAAAACAATAAGCAGCTATGCCCGACCTGCAAGACTGGGCAGGACACATATTTGCTGGATAACCGGAACCCGTTTTGCCCGTATCTGCATTGCCACAACGGGAAAACCTGTTTGGCATATGAACCGCTTAAAAATGCGGACGGAGGAAATGACAGTAATAGCTGCAATCGTTAGCTTTATTGCCGGAGCTGCGTTCGGCGTAATGATTATGTGCGCCTGCATAGCCGCAGGACGCGCAGACAGAGAAAATAATACAAAGTAAAAGCGTTGGGACATGAAAATCCTGACGCTTTTTTCATTTCACGGAAAGGGGGATTTTTAATGGCGGTTTTCAGAATCAACAAAACCCGCGACTATACCGTAATGAGCAACCACCATTTACGGAATACTTCGCTGTCCTTAAAGGCAAAAGGGCTTTTGTCCCTTATGCTGTCCCTGCCGGATAATTGGGACTACACCACCAAAGGGCTGGCGTCAATCTGCAAGGACGGCATAGACAGCATATGCAGCGCGGTTAAGGAATTGGAGCAGCACGGATATATTGTCCGTGAACGTGTGCGGAATGACAAGGGGCAGCTTACAACAATTGAATATACCATTTTGGAGCAGCCGGAAACGGCTTTGCCTGAACAGGAAAAACCTAAACGGGAAAATCCAGTCTTGGATAACCCAGTCTTGGGAAAACCTGAACAGGGTTGTCCTGAACAGGAAAACCCCGCACAATTAAATACTAATATATCAAATAAAGAATTATCAAATACGAATACATCAACTACTTATCCTATCAAATCTTATCAAAAAGAGAGCCGGACCGCCCAAAAGCGCGGCAGGGATAAGATAGGATATGATGAGATAAGCGCATACAGGGATTTAATCAAAGAAAATATCGAGTATAACATTTTAACGGTCAAGCTGAAACAGGATATTACAATGCTTGATGAAATTGTTGACCTCTTGACTGAAACGGTATGCACGCAAAAGGACAGGTTGATAATTGCCGGGGACGTTTACCTGGCGGCGGTTGTAAAATCAAAGCTGTTAAAGCTGAACGCGGAACATATCGAGTATGTGCTCGACTGCATGAAGTCTAACACCACGGAGGTACGCAACATCAAAAAGTATCTGCTTGCGGCGCTGTTCAATGCGCCCTCGACTATGGACAGCTACTATACCGCGCGGGTGAACCATGATTTATACGGCCATGAATAAATCCATATACAGGCAGTACAGGCCGCCTTGACGGGCGGCATTTTGTTTGAAAAGCGCTTTTTGAAAAAATGAATTTTAACAAGGAGGACAAGAAAAAATGAAAACCAGAAACAAAACAAAATCCGTTTTGTCTGCGCTGCTTGCGGCGGTATTCCTGCTCGGCAGCGTACCGCAGGTGACATTTGCAGCACAGTCAAACGAATACACCGATCCGGCGGATAATTGGCTCAAAGCAAACGGCAGGACGAATGTCAATGCCAAAGTAAAAATGTAGGAAAACGCCGAAGAAATTTTGCATGTTTTT
>CBCTZG010000023.1:0-38117 GCA_965151315.1 uncultured Clostridia bacterium | reverse complement strand
ATTGAAAGAAAAACTGAGAAAATTAAAGAAAAACTAAGATTATATAGGGAGGTGAGAAAATGATGTTTTTAGATTTAATCAAAAATCAGGAGGAATATAACTTTGTAGAAAATTTATATATTCAATATGCTAAGTTAATGTATGCTGCAGCGAATAAAATATTGAATGATAGAAATTTGGCAGAGGATGCAGTTCAAATTTCTTTTGAACGTATAATAAAATATTTACATAAAATTCAAAGGGTATCGGATGATAAACTTCTGGCATATCTGACTGTTGTATGTAAAAATGCAGCCAGGGACTTATTGCGTGAAAAAGATATATTGCCAATTGGTGAGCAGGCTGAAAAGATTTATGGTGCAGAAAGTGACGATCCTATAAACAAAATTATTAAAAAGGAAAATTTGAATAACCTGGTTAAGATTATTAATTCTTTAAGATCGATTTACAAGGATGTAATTATTTTAAAATATTTCTGTGGATTTGAGGATGAAATAATCGCTGGATCTTTAGGTATAACCAATGTGGCATACCGTCAGCGGTTGTCGAGGGCGAGAAAAATGATTAGAAAGGAGTTTTTTTAAAATGACAGAAAAAGAGTTTGATAAAATGCTGAACGATGCGGCGGCAGTAGTTGCACAGGAAATGGCAGCCGAAGCTGAAGGGACATTAGAAGGGTATGAGAAATTTGAATTTTCGGATCGGCATAAAGCGGTGATGGATCAAGTATTTGCAGAATATAGAGCGAATGAGAAGAAGAAAAGGCATATTAAAACTGTAAAACGTGCCGCGATTATCCTTATTGCCTGCTTTACTATGTTTGGTGCTACAGTATTTTGCGTAAAAGGTTTACGCATCAAATTTCTAAATTATATTTTGGAAATGTACGATTCGCATACTGAGTTGAAATATGAAAATCCTTTAGAAACAGAAGAATTGGAGCTTGATTATATTCCTGAAGGTTTTCAGTTAAAAGAATATAGTAATGAGGGATATATTTTTTTGAACTTTGAAAAAGCGGAACTATATTTTCACATTATTGCCAGAAATGAGGACTTGCGGAGTAATATTGATACAGAAGATGCTTTTGTTGAAAGAATTGTCATAAATGGAGCAGAGGTTTTATTAAGTGAAAAAAACGATCTAATCATCCTTGCGTTCCACGATCAGGAATTTTATTATACGGTAAGTGGAAATATCGGAAAAGCTGAAATTATTAAGATCGCTGAGAATTTACATTATAAGGAATAGGAGGTTACCCAAATGAATCTAAAATTTAAATATATGAAAAAGAAAGTCCTATAAAAACGACATGATTTGCATTAGGACAAGTGGGGAGTTTACAAATATTTTATAATTTTTGTCACAAAGTGATTACCTAACAGTTTATTGGATGGAGACCATAATGAGCGCTTATTCAGTCTACCAAAGATAAAAAGGAGAAATAAGAATGAAAACTAAAAATCTATTAACAATTTTGCTGACTGCGGCAATAAGTTTAAGCAGTGTTACTGCGTTTGCACAGGTTCGAGAAGAGCCGGATAGGATCAAGGACGGAGTAAGTTATTATTTGGCGAATGAAGATTCCATCACACCTCGTTTTACTTATTTTACAGAATGCACTGTTGGTTTGACAAATATGGGAAATGGTAAATTAAAGTGTGTAGGCGGAACGACGGTGAGAAACGGTTACACAACAAGTACAATTATGGAATTGCAGCAGCTTGTAGGAGGAACATGGACAACAATTAAAACATGGAGTGGATCGGGCGGGACAAATTCAAGCTTAGAGGAATATAGATATGTAGACAGCGGGGCATACCAGGTTAAAGTATCGCATATCGCAATGAATGGAAATGCTTCTGTAGAAACGTTTACATCTTACAGTAAAATTGTCATATTATAACAATTGATGTTATAAGTATGGGAGGGCATTCTCTCCCATACTATAACATCAATTGAAAAAATAGTTTTCACATTGTTTGTGTAAGAAATTTACAAATTTTGATTCTTAAATTTTATTGATCCGTAGAAAAAAATAGCAATATCTTAAAAACCAATACAAATTATAAAATATATAGTATAATTGTTATGAAAAAAGGTTTTTAGGAGGGAAAATAAATTTATAAAAGGGGAAATACAAATGAAAAAAAGTATTAAAAATAATGTAAGTATACTTTTAGTTATTATGATTTTATTATCCGCATTATATCCGGTGGGCATATATGCGGATAATGAAACGGCGGGGGAACAGACAGGAACTTTATCGCCGGTAACTGCAGAAACACTAATCAAAGTTGTACAGTATACGGATGGCGAAGAAACGGTTATTTTTACCGGACCGCTAAGCGAATATGATAATGGCGCGTGGGTCGGGATGGATTTTACCGAAGCCCGGTTCGCAATGATTTTTGATTGGGATACGGATGATACGTATTACATCATTCCGTTAGATATAAGTAATGATATGTCGGATATCATGGGTATTACAGGGGAAAATGCGGCTATACAGCAATCTGATTTGGTAGATGGTATAGAAGCTTCTGCTAATATTTTATATAACGGCGCCTATTACGAAAATATTTTATATAAGGACGCACAGCTTTCGGCGGAGGCAATTGTTAAAAATACAAGCGGAAGTACAAAAGATATTAGTATAATTGTTGCACTGTATGATGAAAATGGAAAATTAAAGAATGTTAGTTCTAATCCGGCAGAAATTATAAATGGGAGCAGCCAAACCCTGTCTGCCGCCATCAGCATACCAAACTTAGATGGCTGCTATGCAAAAGTATTTGTATGGGATTCAGAATCCTTAAAACCATATACAAATAGCCTGACTTTAAGTACTGCAAAAAAAGATCATTTTGGGAACTCGTTTGAAATGGCTACAGCAGTGCAGACGGATATAGATGTCAATGGTGCGATTGATACGTCAGGCGATTTAGATTATATCAAGTTTACTGTGCCGGAAACCGCGTCATATGCATTTCATTGTTTTAGTACAAGCGGTATCTATGTGTCGCTTTATAATGACTCCGGCACACAGCTTCGGTCAAATTCATCTGCTTTTGAATATTCATTGACGGCCGGAAATATGTATTATGTGAAAATCAGCAAGTCAAGCGGGACCGGCGAGTATTTGTTTTCGGTGAAAAAGAAAGACGCGGACGCGGCGGATTTTGATATTTATGAATTTGATGAAGATATGAATATCTATAAGCAGTCGATACTGAATCGATGTGAGGATCTGTATTATGAGGATGATTTAGACCGCTCAATGGCAATGTATAATCAATATGAGCAGGTATTAGCTGAGGATGCAAAACTGCACGACCTGCCGGAATTTTTGGCGGGGCATCCGAAAGAGCTTTCTAATTTCGATACATTGATTAACCAATATTATCAGACGAAGTATGCGGCGTTTATGGAAATCAAGGCGAAGTATATTGAGCTTATAGATGAATATACTGACTGGGCTGATAATTCAAATACTTTACTAAACACGCAGAACTCTGGTAATATGGAAGATAACATGACGTCAGACGATAAACTTGTTGAAGCGATTATAGGTAAATCAACCCTACGAGGTATAACAAAAGAGACAGCTGAAAATGAAGATATACAGCCATTGGAGGAAATACAATTGGCTGCAGCTTCTCCTACGCTGTCAATTGTCAGTAAAACAAGCACATCTATAACTTATGACGTTAATTTCCCGGAATCCGGGAAATGGGGTAACATGATATATTTGATTGACTTTAATAAGCAGGATGGTTTAACAACATGGGAGAATGTATATGGGACGGATGAAAAGAGAAAAAATGGAAGATATACTATAACCGGACTTTCTCCGGGTGGAATTTATATATTGCATATGATGTGGTCTACGGATGGGGTAAATTATGGATATGAAAATAGTATTTACCGTTTTATACAGCTGCCGGATAATACAACAGAAAATTTAAAATTATATTCTGGTGGACGTGTAACAGCAAGATTGGAACAGGCTGACAAAGAGTTGGCATCTTCGTCTGACTTCAATACATGGTTAGATAGAATGGACCAGGCGTACAATAAATATAAAGAGCTTACTGGATATACGCCGTATAACTCAAGCAAAATAGAAATGCGTTCAACAAGAATGAATCTGAACGATTATTTTGACATCACAGATGGACATAATTACTGGGAAGTAACTTTCGGATATTATGATTATACGAATGTATTTAAACATTCCAGAGCATTTTATCAGGGGCATATGCGCAGGCTATCAAAGGGTGATTGGGGCGATACGGCAATGCACGAGTTAAGCCATGTTTTTGATAATGATAAATGGGTTTTCGATTCAGAAACATTGGCACAATTAAAATTATATTATGTGGTAGAACAACTGAATGCAAAAGTTTATCGTCCAGACAGATATGATAACAACAGCAATGGATGGTATACGGGAGATAATTACTATGATCTGCTGCGGCATGATAGATATCTTGACAGCTATGATGCTTCATTTGGGCAGGGAGAATATGCTTCAGAAGGGTTTGCCGTGGTTCTGATAGATATTCAGCGTGAAATAGGCTGGGATGCATTTAAAAAAACATTCAGATATTTTAATAATTTATCCTATTCACAGGTGCCTAGGGAAAATGGTGAGATTTTAAAATTATTTCTAACAAAATTGAAAGACTATTCCGGCCGGGATGTTTTGAGCGATATCAGCACCAGGGATAAACGCATTATTGAAGATTATTATGGAGTAGACATGGAATATGTTGATCCGGTATATTCGGAGGTGCCGGATAGACCGATTACGGGCGGCGGGAAAATTGAAATCAACGTACCCCAAAACGGTGCGTCTGTTTCACAGTTTACCCCGGACAGCTCTGACTATTATAACATATATACCTCGCCGTTCGGCGGATCGGGCGTCAGCAATGATACATACATTGAGGTGTATACGAATGCAAGCTGTACGGGAACGCCGATTGCATCCAATGATGATTATGACGGCGGGCGGTTCTCAAAGGTGAATGTATATCTGGAAAGTGGTACTACTTATTATATAAAGGTACGGCATTACAAATCCGGTCAGGTACATGCCGATCTGAATATAACAAGAAATATTCCGGTACAGCCCTTGACATTGGACGGATATGAGGATATTATAACAGCAAACGGGGAGTATGCTATGTTCAGCTTTACACCGCAGTCTAATGGCACATATATTTTTGAGGCCGGAGGACATAATGGCGGAACAGCGACAAGCGATACGTATTTAAAGTTATATACAAATGAAAGTATGACAAATCGGATCGGGAATCACAACAACAAAATTGTGGTGAACTTAAAAGCGGGGCAAACATATTACCTGCAATTCAGCGGATTTTTGATGAAGTATGCCAAAAGCAGGATCTATGTGCGGCAGGCCGCGACGCTGGAATTTAAGAAGCGAACCGACAGCAGCTTTATCTATGTGAACAGTCCGGAATATATAACGAGATTTGATATGACTGATAATACACAATATGATATAGTTAGAAAATATATACCAAAAGCAAAATTATTTGAGTTGGAAAATGTAACGGGCAAAAACACCTTTTATGAGACTCATACAGGATGGTGGGGATATAGACAAGAAGATTATAATCCGTTGCAGCAGTTTTATTTGGATGTTGATTTTTACAATCCGACAAACAGTGTTATAACAGTATCTATAGAAAATCTTGCATATGGCGTAAGCTATAGTGACCTGCAGCAATATTATAACGGAGGGTATAGTTTTGATATAACAATACAGCCATATTCTCATGTGCCGATATTTTCATACCTGGGTGCACCATTGTTATGCCGCGAGAAGGGGGCTGGAGAATGGGCGAGAATACCTGTAATTTTGTTTGATTTTACAGTACATAGCGGTAATGTGACTGTTAGCAGCCTTGCGGCATATGATCCGCAAAATCTATATTTGCGTGAAGGGACAAAAAATATTGTAAATGCAACCGGTGATGTGTTGGATAATGGTGGGATTATATTTGGGACAGATGATTATGGAAATCCAGTATGGGGATACAAAGATGAACTTAACCCACGCCCGAATGAATCGGATCTGTATGCCAAGATGAAAGGTATAGCGCGCAACGAATCGGCTTGGGTTGATGCAAATATCGAATTTGTTATTGACGCAAACACCAAATTAGGCTCTCCGCTGGCACTTACTTTAAAAGATGATTATTATACATATGGAATCAGCAATCCTAAGTGGAGTTGGAAATCATCATTAAGCCCTTTTAATGATCAATGGCAGGGCGTCCTTATGGCATTGCCGTCCGGTCTGCATAATTTTAGATATCCATATGGAAATACAAACAGGGAATGGCAATTCGATTTTGAACATAGGGATTTGCGGTTTATTGATATAAACAGCAGCAGGACTTCGGTGAATGATCCGGTCCCGAGTGAAATAGTAGAGAATGCCAAACTTGATATGGCAGCGGGACAAAAAAATCATTTTGGCAATGAGGAGGCACCGGATGCTTATTCGTTAAGTATAGGAGAATGGGGCGCCACATATCACTATACCGTGACGATCAGCAATACAACAAACGCGGATAGGATTGCATATGTGAATACATGGTCTGCTGAGAATATGATTTTTGGATTAAAGTGTGCCGGTGATACGGCATATACAACCCAATATTATGCAAGAATCGACAATACGCCGGAAACGCCTGAAAAGACAGCGGCGGTCACAATTCCGGCCAATACAACAACGACATTTGAATTTGTGACGCTTCTTGGCGGCGGTCTTGGAGGCCTGAATCATTCTATAGTAATAGAATAATCATGAAAGGACTGATAATATAATGAAAAAATTTATATCGGTTATGATTATTATGATGCTGCTATGTTCTAACATGGTTTTTGCGGAAGATAATCAAACACTTGCTGAAAAAATGAGTAGTATATGGCTTTCTCCGGAAGCTGAGCCGGCTGTACTGGAAACCATAAAGGAAGAAAACGGGAGAAAAATAGATGAACTGATCGACCTTTATTTAATTGCACCGGGATATGCACGGGAAAAAATAGGGTTCTCAGCTGATGATGAAATCATGAAAGAACAAGTAAAACAAGAATACGAAGTGAATGAAGACAAAATTTTGAAGGTGTTTTATGTGGATAATTCTTACTATGCACAGCAATATGCTGAAAATAATGTTTTCAATTATTTGATTTCAGATGAGTATTATTTAATAATGCCAAATAATCGGTATGTTGATGAACCTTCAGAGGAGGATAAAGATCATATTTTGCTTTGTCACAAATATTTTTCGGACGGGAAAATGCCAAATGAAAAAGAATATGTAAGCAAAAATCTTTCTATGTATTTCATAAATGAATACAGTTTTAATCTGCTGCAGAATGAACAAAGAATGTCAGAAATTTTAAGCGGTATTGATTTGGATGAAATAAAAGAAATAAAATTTGTTGTCCTTGATTCTTCCTGCTCTTTTCTGTATATTCAATGCAATAGTGCAGAGTATGTCGTACGCATGTATATGGGTAAATATCGTAAACCTGATGAAAAAAACCACGTTTTGTATGATTGGGTAAAAGATCTTGAATTATACAAGTTATATAATGTAAAAGACTTTTTTAATACCATATCTACGGAAATGAATATGATGAATGATACAAAACCAACATATGAGGCAGAAGCACAGGTATTGCAGCAGCAGGGGATTTTGTTCGGAAATGACAACGGACTGGATCTGTTAAAACCTATGACGCGGATTGAAGCGGCGGCGATGGTTCTCCGCGTATTAGAAGTTCCACAGAAATCTCCGGATGAAAGTGTGCAGGTATTCAGCGATGTGCCGCAAACACATTGGGGATATGCATCGGCTTCACAGGCATATGACCTGGGTCTGATTGCCGGCGTGGGAGACGGCGAATTTGCGCCGGACAGAACAGTTACCGGGACGGAATTTGCATCAATATTACTCCGTGCCGCCGGGACGTATGACTTCGACTGGGAAGAGGCGTTAAATATATTAGTAGAGCAAAATATAATCACTCGGGAACAAGCAGATAAAATGGATTTATTCACCCGAGGCGATATGGCAAAGATCATCTATGAAGCTCAAGAAGCCGGTATGTTTTAGATAAAAGTATGGATAAATAAGCGGTCAAATTGACCGCTTATTTTTGTGTCGTGGTATTCGGGAGGATTGCCGTACTGTAAATTGAAATTTTGATATTATTTAAGATAATAATTTTTGTAAATTATCCCGCAAGGAAGCAGTAGTATTACGCATGGTTTCATAAACCCATTCATGATGACCGAGTTCAAGCATTTTAACGATTATTTCACGAATAGATGCAGTACCGATTCTTTGTATTGACAAAATTTCATCAAAGCTCTCAAAAGTAAGTAGGTCCAGGCAAGATAATATTTGCGCATTTTTAAGCGCATTCAATGTTTTTTTTGAAAAAGATATTTTTTCGATTTTGATATCTTGGTTATTTGTAGTTAGACATAAGGGTTGTTTAAATAATAAAATTTCAAGCTGCCGACTCAAAATGTCAATCTTAGCGCGATTGTTAGAAATTATTTGACTCTGCTCGTATATAATAGAATTTTTTTCACTTATGATTGAATTTTTCGTTTCTAAAAGTTTTTTTAGATCTTCGTATTTTTGGATTAGCTGGGGGACATCAATGTAAACATTCGGCATATGACGAATATGCCTTAAAGCTGATGATATGATCTGGCTTGCTCGATTTGCTGTTAATCCGTTTAGTTTGTCACCTATTTGCTTGAATGTCATACCATCTTTGTATCTGTATTTTAACGCTAAACATTCCCTACTTGAAAGATTATGTAATGCGTCAAATATTCCTTGTATGTACATTTCGCTGGTTCTATTTTCTGTTTTTGTCGCAGCGCAATAAATACGGGCTACATATTTTATATCAATCACAGTATTTCCTCCCAAAATATAACCTTTAGGGTAATATAATTTTATTATAACATAACCTAATAGGTTTAGTCAATAATGGTATAATAATTTTAAATCAATATCAGGAGTGTATTATGTTTGATTTGGGATTATTGTTAACAAATTTGCGGAAAACTAATAATTATACTCAGATGCAAGTGGCTAGGCGTTTGAATGTTTCTGCTGCCACAGTTGGACGATGGGAAAATAATTACAAAATGCCTTCAACAGAGCATTTAATTGATTTATCTGTATTATATAACGTTCCTTTAAACTATCTGATTGGAAGAGAGAAAGAAAAAGCAATTGTAATCGAACGTCTGACGGAAAGTCAGCAGGAATTACTTAATATGTTAGTTTTAGAATTTGAAAACGGAGAAAAGATCCGTGGAGAGTTAACACAAAGGCAACAAAAAATAATAAACATATTATTTAAAGAATTTCAAAAATAATACAACTCATAGTATAGAAAGGGAATAGTCTGTGTTTGATTTAGGAATGTTGATAAAAAATTTAAGGAAGCAATCCGGCTTGACGCAAAAGCAGTTGTCAAAAAAACTTGGTGTTACTGTTGCGACTATTGGCAGATGGGAATCAAATTATAAAATGCCGTCAATAGAACGATTGATTGAGCTTTCTATAATATTTCATGTTCCATTAAATTATTTGGTTGGAATTGAGAAGGAAAAAGCTATTGTTGTTGAACATTTGTCCCAGCGTCAGCAGAATCTGCTGAACACGTTGGTTTTGGAATTTCAGAGCCAAAACAAAAAGAGTAAGGGTGGGCTTAGTGAGCGTCAGCAAGATATATTAAATGCAATTCTGATAGAATTTAATGAACAGGAGTAATATACCATAAAACCTGTCAAAGTCTTTAGTTTCATTTTTCAAAGTCGGTTTTATTTTCTTTATTTTTAATCACATGACATGTTTCACTAAATAAATTTCAGATTTTTTTGCTTGATAAAGTGAATAAGCGCATATACCATTGACCTGAAACGGAGTTTCGTTATGAATTTGATTATGAGAGCAAATCAGTTTTTGAGAATATGCTTCAACAGTTTATTGCTGTAGTAATTTCAAATAACAGGTTAAAATAGTATAAAAAACACATCGCAAACTAAAATGCTACAGTAGAGAATTGTGGCATGCCGTTTGCGAGGTGCCTATGAATACATACTATTATGTTCCCATAGAAACAGAGCATATACATTTTATAAAGTTAGACCAAAAAAGTCTTAGCTATAGGGCTTTTTTGGTCTTTTTTATTACACGTTTTTAGTTTATATGCCAAGGGCGCCGCCTACTCCAGTTTGAATTTAAAAAAAATTTAACTGGAGGAAAAGTAAAATGAAGAAAATTAAATTACATGACGAATATCCTTGGTATAAGGAAGAATCGTACATAGAGGTATCGGACGAAATCGCACAAGCAATTGCTGAATTTGTCCGGATTGAAAAGGCGCAAAAGGAAAAGATACGTTATCACCGGGCGTTTTATTCTCTTGACGCCGGTGACGGGATAGAGAATGATATTGTGTTTGTTTCTGCTTCGCCGCAAGAAATTTATGAAAGAAAGGTGACGCAAAAAGAAATATATAAAGCAATTCAGATGTTGACAGAAAAGCAGGCAAAACGGATTTACGCACGTTATTTTCAGGATATGACGGTAACAGAGATAGCCAGAGCGGAACATACAAGTGTGATGGCAGTTAGTAAATCAATCAATAAAGCTCTTAAAAAAATTGAAGGAATTTTAAAAAAGGGGGTTTAAATAATGCGGATTTTTCTGGTGATATATAGGAGAATATTTTTTATTCGCTTGTGTTCATTGACAATAAAATAGATCGTTATCTGCACATTGCCTATGGCGGCGGAAGCCAAAGCGACATATCAGAACACGCTTGCGATATTGTTTGTGATAGTTACTTTTTGTGGTGAAAAGGATTGCAATGACTCCATAGGCTATATAATGATACTTCTGCTAAGTCCTAACCTCACGTCTGGATAGCAGCCCGGCAATGAGCCGGGGGAATGCTTGATGCGCTTGTGAAAGAGTGTGGAGTTGATTCCATGATACTTGTGTAACCGGCAGGATGCAGAGAATGAGTATTTGGCAGAAACATTAGGATAAACGGCAGGCTGCCCCAATAGACAGTCTGCCGTTTGCCTTTGTTTAATATATAATGTAAAGAACAAAAATGAAAGGAAATATTTATATGAATTCCAATGAAATCATGAAGATGAAATATGCAGACATTACAACGGTGGATAAATCACAGCTTGTCAATATTGATACTATCAAAATCAATCCCAAAGACCCGCCGGAAAGGAAAATTAAAGAATATATCGCACAGGTGAAAAATCCATATTGCTTTTTATGTAACGGTTATGTTGTAAAGCTTGAATTTTCAAAAAGCGGAAAAACCATTGAGGATTGTTTTATTGACTATCTGAATACACTTATATAATACAGCAGGATGCACAAAATTTAATCAAGCCCAAAAAAAGTCTGGACTCTCAGCAGGTTTTTTGGTATAATTAGTTCAGACTTATAAAATTGAATAGGACAGTTCCGAAACTCTTGGATATTAGCATGGGTTTGATTCGCTCTATGTTAATGTACAGGAGGTTTTTTATGTCAAAAACAGAATATATGGCTGCTCTGTATTTGCGTCTTTCTAAAGAGGACGGAGATAAGGCGGAAAGCGACAGCATTGCCAATCAGCGTGCATTGGGAATGGATTTTTTGAGCAGACACCGAGAAATTAGGCTCTTCAAGGAATTTGCAGACGATGGGTATTCCGGCTCCAGCTTTAACCGGCCAAGGTTTAGGGATATGATTGACTGCATTATGCAGCGAAAAATAAACTGTGTGATTGTTAAGGACTTGTCACGGTTTGCAAGGGAATACATAGACGCTGGCTATTACCTGGAAAAGCTATTCCCTGCAATGGGGGTCCGCTTTGTTTCCATCAATGATAACATTGACTATAAAGAGGACAGCAGCAGTAATACAAAGCTGATTATGGCGTTCAAAAATATTTTGAACGATTCCTATATCCGCGACACGTCGGTGAAAATCCGCAGCCATTTGGAAGTCAAGCGGCAGAACGGCGAATATATCGGCGCGTTTGTTGTAATGGGATATTGTAAATCGCCGGAGGACAAGCATAAATTGGTGGTTGACCAAGACGCGGCTCCGATTATCAAGCAGATTTTTTCTTTGCGCTATATGGGGATCAGCGCCTATGCGATAGCGGAAAAGCTGAACTTGTTAAACGTCCCGTCCCCGGCAGAATATAAAAAGCTGAGCGGGAGCAAATTCAAAGCAAATACACAAAGGCGGCATACTGCAAGATGGTCGGCCAAAGCAGTGCTCCGTATCCTGAAAAATCCAATCTATGCGGGTACGCTGATACAGGGAAAGCATACGACCATCAATTATAAAGTCAAAAAGGTGATTGAAAAAGACCGGAGCGAATGGGCGGTCAAAGAAAACAACCATGAAGCAATCATCCCACCGGATTTTTTTGAACGGATGCAGCAGTTGATCAGGCAGGATACACGGGTAAGTCCCGGCAAGGAGGAACCGTACCTGTTTTCCGGCTTTTTGAAATGCGCGGACTGCGGCGACAGCCTTGTACGGCGGACGGCAAAATATAAGGATACGGTTTATGCCTACTATATGTGTTCGAGAAACAAGCTGAAGATGGGGTGCAGCTCCCACCGGGTAAATGAGAAGGTTTTATACACCTCGGTTTTTACCGCAGTCAATACCTATTGTAAAAATGTAGTGGATTTATCAAAGCGATTGAGCGCAATCCCGCTGTCACAAATCAAAGCGGCGAAGCTTGCGGAAATAAGCAAGGCGCGGCATGAAAAAGAACAGGAAGTCCAAGACTTACAGCGTACCATTGCATTGGTGGAACAGCGGTTTATCGACCATAAGGAAAGCCGGGAAAGCTACGAGGATTTGTGTGCCGATATTCGGCTGTCCATTGAAAAACTGGAAAGGGAACTGACTTTGCTGGACGGCGAACAGGCAAATATCAACGATGAAATCCAAAAGGGTATGGCATGGATACAGGTGTTTTCTGAATATGGTGAAATCCGTGAGTTAAACCGGATGATTTTGGCAAGCCTGGTGAAAGAAATTGTTATTTATGAGGACAAGCGCATTTTAGTGAGATTCCGTTATCAGGACGAATACCGGCAGTTTTTGAACCTTGCGGGACAATTCAATAGAAAGGCGGCGGTTTAAGTGGCGCGGAAAAGCAAACGTGTACCGGAAATGGCGCAGGAACTGCCGAAAACAGCGGATCAATACAGTGTCGCTATTTATCTGCGTCTTTCGATTGAGGAAAAAAGGGACAGGAAAGACAGCGAATCCATTGAATATCAAAAGCAAATCTGTTTCGCGTATTTGCAAGATAAACCCAACATGATTGTCTATAACGTTTATATTGATAACGGCGAGACCGGGACGAATTTTGAACGGGAACAGTTTCAGAGGATGATGTATGACCTGTATAACGGAAAAATTAACTGTATTATTGTAAAAGACCTTTCAAGGTTTGGACGAGAGTATGTCGAAATGGGTGACTACATAGAAAAGCTGTTCCCGCTGCTTGGGGTACGGTTTATTGCTATCAACGACAGGGTGGATAACAAGGTTGCGCCGCTTGATATATCGGTTCCCATAAAAAACGTCATCAATTCCATGTACGCAAAAGACCTGTCAAAGAAATCGGCGTCGGCCTTGCGGATGAAGCAATTAAAAGGGGAATACATCGGCGGTCCAGCGCCATATGGCTATCTGAAATCACCGGAAGATAAGCATAAACTGGTCATTGACCCAGAGGCAGCAGAGGTTGTCAGATTGATATTTCATCTGAAGCAGAAAAAAATGGGGAATATGGCAATTGCCCGCAGGCTGTTTGAAATGGGCATCCCTACACCCCGCAGACATTTGTATGATCTGGGAATTGCAAAAAGCGATAAATACGCTGCCAGCAAATATTGGTGCGATGGGACGATAAAGAATATCTTGCGGAGTGAAATCTATATCGGCAATATGGCGCAGGGGAAAACAAAATCCCATTTCTTTAACGGCGGGCCGCTGGAAACTGTCGATAGGGAAAATTGGGTAGTTGTCGAGAATACGCATGAGGCAATTATCCCCAAGGAAGTATTCTATGAAGTCCGGCAGATTATGCAGGAACAGCAAGATGAATATTGGAAATCCCACAGGCACAGCAGGAGCAGCGAGGGGACGAATATCTTTAAGGGCAAGGTTGTATGCGGCGAGTGCGGCAGCAAGGCAAAACGTCTTAAAAATGCGTATCATGCAAAGCCCATTTATTATTACGCTTGCTCCCAGCATTATACCTATCCAGATTCGTGCGATGTTTTATCCGTCAAGGAAGATGTATTAAAAAGCGTCGTGCTGAAATCCATCAAAGTACAAATGTCAGCCATTATCGGTTTTGAAATCACATTAAAACAGGCATTAAACAGCCCCGAATGGAAACAGGGGATGCTTGATTTGTCCGGTAAGATCAGCCAGACGCTATCTAATATTTTGTATATCAAGGCCGGCAGGCTTAGCCTGACAAGCGATCTGTCAAAAGGCATTTTAGATGAAACAGAGTATGTACTTGCGCGGGATGAATTGCAGGCCGAACTGCAAAACGAAATGGACACCTTAGAGCAGCTTAACAGGATGCGCAAGCGGTACAACAAGCTTTTGGATGCGGAAAAATGGGTCGCGGAGCTGAAAAAATACTCGGCGGCAAAGAAGCTCAACGCTGAGATTGTCAATGCTTTTGTGAAACAAATCAGGCTGTATTCGGGCAAACAGATTGAAATCGTATGGAAATACGAGGAATGTTTTTCTGAATATACTTCTATGCTGCAAGGGGGTGCGAAGCTTGCAGGATGAGTATGTCATTGTTAAATATCTGCGGCTGTCTTTGGAGGACGGCGACAGTTCGGAAAGCGACAGTATCAAAAATCAGCGCAGCTTGCTTGACGCGCATATCACCCATGTTTTTCGGAATATGAAAATCAAGGTAATAGAACTGATTGACGATGGTTTTTCCGGCACGAATGTGAATCGACCGGCGTTCAAAAAACTGCTGGTGCTGGCAGAAACACACTGTATCCATTGTGTTATCGTTAAGGATTTTTCGAGGTTTGCCCGAGATTATATCGAAGTAGGCCGGTATTCAGACATTCTCTTTCCTGAGTGGAAAATCCGTTTTATTGCAGTGAACAACGGCTATGACAGTAAAGACTATGCAGGAATTACCTGTGGAATAGATCTGGCACTGCAAAATTTATCCTACGCAATGTACAGTCAGGATTTATCTGAAAAGATAAAAAGCGTCCGCAAATTGCAGTACAAACGGGGTGAATATATATCTGCATATGCAATTTACGGTTATAGGAAAGACCCGGAAAATATAAAACATCTGATTGTTGATCCGGAAGCTGCCGGAATTGTAAAGCGCATTTTCCGAATGAGCAGCGAAGGAATTGCTAATGTACAAATTGCGAAGATGTTGAACAGCGAAGGAATCCCGTCTCCCAGCGAATACAAGCACCAGAAAGGGATTGCAAAACGGAAATGGACAACGCTTGCGGACATGGTATATTGGACGGATTCAACGGTTTCCAAAATATTAAAGGATGAACGGTATACAGGGAAAATGGTGTCGGGCAAAACGGAAAATCCGTATGTGGGAAGCAGCAAGCTGATACGGATTTCCAGAGAAAACCAAGTCGTGGTGGAAAATCAGCATGAAGCCATTGTATCACAGGAATTGTTTGATTCTGTACAAAAAAAGCCGTTAAATCATCCAAAAAAGCAAAGACGGAAGCTTTTGTTTTCCGGCCTGCTCCGCTGCGGTGGGTGCGGCCATATGCTGGCATATAGCGGGACAAATGATTTACGGCAGAGGTATTACTGCGACTATACAAAGATGACAGGATGTACAGAGTGTTTGCAGGAACGTATCACGCAGCAGGAAATTATTGATGTGGTTCGTGAAACAGTCAATGCCGCCTTGCTGCATACGGCAGATATTTTGAAAACAAAGGAACAATTTGAGAAAAATGCCAAAATACACGAACGCCAAATCCAAAGCCTGCACACCAAGATTAGCGGACTCAAGCATAAAAAGGTGGACGCTTATATTCGGTTTACCAAACGACTTATATCTGGCACGGAATTTCAAGCCATACAAAATAATATAAAAAAGCAAATTTCTGGCTATGAGGAGGAGATACTGGGGTATCGAGCGCAAAGCCTGCCAGCAGAGGAGTGTTGTATGTTAGACCTTTTTGAAAAGTATATTGGTGTTACAGAACTGTCAAACGAAATGCTGACCGACCTGATAAAAGGCATTTATATTTATAACGGGAAGCGCATTAAAATTGTATGGAAGTTTGAGGAAAGGCTGTGACAAAAAGAGTGTAGATAGGAATGGGCTATCTGCACTCTTTTTCATTAGTAATAGATAATAATTTCATTGACATTTTCACGATACCGAGATATAATGAAAGGGAGAGAAAGATATGCCTGTTTTAGCAAGGTTTTATGGCATTGTGATAAGAATGTATTTTTTACAGAAAGAGCACAATCCTCCGCATATTCACGCGATTTATAACGAAGATATGGCAGCGGTTGACTTTGTGACTGGGACTGTGTTGGAAGGATATTTGCCGCCAAAAGCACTTTCTATGGTACAGGAATGGATCGCAATACATCGGAAAGAATTAAAAGAGATATGGGAAACGCAGGAGTTTAAAAGCATTACCCCGCTTGAATAAGGAATGATTGTCATGTTTCATAAAATAAAAAATGTTTCTGCTTTGCCGGGTTATAGGTTGAGCGTACAATTTTCAGAAGGCGTTACAAAACTGTATGATGTAAAGCTGTTGTTTGACAGGTTTTCGGCCTTTAAAATCTTTCAGCAGTCACCGGAGTTGTTTAATGATGTTGCAGTTGATACCGGTGGATGCGGGATTGTATGGAATGATGACCTCGACCTTTCGTGTGATGAGCTTTGGGAAAATGGCGTGGTAGTCAAAACACCATTTGATGGCTTGATGGCTCTTAGTGACGCGACAGAATTATGGGGGTTAAGCGAAAGCGCGCTTCGTAAAGCTATCTCTTACGGAAAATTTGTGAACGGCGTGGATGTTTGTAAATTCGGGAAACAATGGGTTGTTTCCGTACAGGCTATGCAGAGGGAATATGGTGCTGTGGAAAAATAAAAAGAAAATATAAATTTTTTTTATTCCCTTACTTGACAAAATAATACGACGCTTTCGGGAACGAACAAACCCCGGATGTAGCTGACCCGAATCCATTCAGATATTCAGGAGAATATTTCGACGCAGAAAGCGGGAATATCTATCTCCGGAACCGCTACTACACTCCATCTATCGGCCGATTCATCACAGAAGATCCGATCCAGGATGGGCTGAATTGGTATGTCTATGTTGGAAATAACCCGGTGATTTTTGTTGACCCTTGGGGATTAGCCGCGAGTACTGTTCCTGGATGGCTAGATTGGAATAAAGATGGGACTGTTGATACGACAGAACAAAGGGATCGATTTGATAAAAATAATAATGATATTGCTGATTGGATAGATCTATATGACGGGAAATCAGCGGCTAGAGAAATGTATACATTAGGTATAGAAGACGATGTTGTTATGCTTGAAAATTTTGTTGGGTTTACACAGATTGGATCCACATGTTATCCTACTAGTGCCGCCTCGGCCATACGTAACATAACAGGCAAAAAAACAATCAAGGGAGATACTATTTGGAAAGATTATCAAAGCGAAGGTGGAGATATAAGTGATCTTACAGATGAATATAATTTGGAAAAATACATTAATAAAAAGGGATATTTATCCTCAGTTGGTTATGTGGCATATTCCGAATCGGGATTAAGCGGTTTTGTATCTTTTGATGAATTAGTAAAAAACATCAATCTTAAAAGACCTATAGTGCTGGGCTTGGGTAATATACAACATGCTGTTGCAGCGATCGGATATGCATATGATGAAAAAAGTGGCAAACAGTTTATCATTACCTATAATTCGCAGGATTATAAAGGTGGGATACAAGTAAATGAATTTAACACAAACCACTATAATTCGGCAATCTTTTTTGGATATCTGCATGATTTTGTAAATCCAGAGGAGGAATATTGATGAAGCAGATAAAAAGAATATTATGCATTATAATAGTTGTTGCTATGACCTTTGTTCAGGCAGTCTGGGCAGAAACAAATAACACAGTTCGGGAAATCAGTGCGGGATGGGGATTTGCATTGATTCTGCGAACAGATAACACTGTATGGGCGGTTGGAAGCAATACCAATGGCTGCCTGGGAACTGGTAATCCTCAAGACGCAAAGATTCCAATTAAAATCCTGGACAATGTACAAACCATCAGCGCAGGGTATTATAATGGATTTGCAATCAAAACAGACGGCAGCCTATGGGGCTGGGGAGATAACCGCGGCGGACAGCTTGGCGATGGAACGGAGGAAGACAGGTATGCGCCGGTGAAGATTATGGACGATGTTGTTAAAGTCAGTACCTGGGGGCATACACTTGCTATCAAGGCAGACGGGACATTGTGGGGCTGGGGCAATAATGAATATGGTGAATTAGGAACAGGCGATCTACAGCGGCATAAGGTAAACCCGACAGAGATCATGACAGGTGTTCAGGACGCATCTGCTGGAGCTTTCCATAGCCTGGTTTTAAAAGAGGATGAAAGTTTGTGGGCTGCGGGAAATAATCAGTATGGCGAAATTGGTAATGGTACGCAAAGTAGCGCCGTTGTTTCTGAATTTGAGGAGATTTGGAGCAACAGGTCAAAAACTGTGATAAAATCTATCGTTGCCGGACGAGACATGAGTTTTGCTTTAGATACGGACGGTAATTTATGGAGATGGGGAAAGGCTGCGGGAGAAAAAACTATAAGAAGTCCGGAAATTGCTGAACAAGACGTAGAAGCAATTTTCAGCAGTGGTTTTTTGAAACAAGACAACTCTCTCTGGTGTTATTCTTATCTGTTAGAAACGAATTTTGCTGCCGATCGAGTGACATGTGCCGCAGGCAACTTGTATTATCAGACCTATTGGCTTGACGAGAATGGAAGCCTGTGGGAGTTGGATTCCTATCAGGAAAAGACAAGAAAACTTTTAGACGATGTTGAAAGCGCTGGGTTTTCGGATATTGCCGGACTTCCCGGAGAAACACAAACTGCAATCTCATCATTAGCTTACGCTGGTATTTTGCAGGGAACCAGCGAGACAGAATTTTCACCGGATCAAAGCATAACCCGTGCGGAAATTGCGGCAGTTCTCTTGCGGATGCTTTCGTTGCCGGAGGGCACAGATAACGGCGGTTTTATAGATGTTACAGCGGATCAGTGGTATTATGCTGTGGCCGGGGCAAGTAAAGCGCACGGCATTGTACACGGCTATGCAGATAACACGTTCCGGGGAGACGACCCCATTACCAAAGAACAGTTAATCTCTCTTGCGGCCAGAACCCTGCGAGAAGAAACCAGCAGACAAGAAGAGCTGGAGGGGGAAATTCCTTATGCAGATGAGAGAGAAATTTCGCCTTGGGCAAGAGAAGATATTGTTTACGCTGTGCAGACCGGTTTGATTCCCGCCTCGACAGAACCGCTGAACCCACAGGAAGAAGTCAGCCGCGGAGAAGCGGCAGTGATACTGTATAATCTGTATAATAAATTGTAATGCGAACATAAGGGGCGGGTAAACGCCCCACCCTTTCTTGATACAATGAAAGATCCCCGTTAGACGGGGGATCTTTATTAGTAAACAATCATGAACGCGTTTTCTTATTATTTTTGCCTGCGGCAGGATAAGTTTTTCGACAGTCTGAAAGCTGTGCGGCCGCACAGCTTTTTTAATCCGCATTTGCCAGCTTCGCGCTTTGATCGGCTGTGATCAGCGCGTCGATCACCTCGTCTAAGGCCCCGTTTAAAACCTGTTCCAGCTTATACAGCGTCAGGTTGATCCGATGGTCGGTGACCCGGCCCTGGGGGAAATTATATGTCCGGATCCGCTCGCTCCGGTCTCCGGAGCCTACCTGGGATTTTCGTTCATCAGCGATCTCCTTGTGGCGCTGCTCCTCCATAACCTCATAAATCCGGGAGCGCAGGATTTTCATGGCCTTATCTTTATTTTTGTGCTGGGATTTTTCGTCCTGACAGGATACGACAATACCGGTGGGCAGATGGGTGATTCGCACTGCGGAATCCGTGGTGTTTACGCACTGGCCGCCGGGGCCGCCGGCGCGGAATACGTCAATCCGCAGATCGTTTTGGTTAATGTCAACCTCTACATCCTCTACTTCCGGCAGGACAGCTACGGTGACGGCGGAGGTATGGATCCGGCCGCCGGATTCCGTACTGGGTACACGCTGCACCCGGTGGACACCGGACTCAAATTTCAGCCGGGAATAAGCCCCCTGGCCCTCGATGGAAAAACAGACCTCCTTGTAGCCGCCGATATCGGTGGGGCTGGAATTGAGAACATCAATTTTCCAGCGCTTGGCTTCGGCATACATGGTGTACATCCGCATGAGATCCGCTGCGAACAGCGCAGCCTCGTCCCCTCCGGTTCCGCCCCGAATCTCCATAATGACGTTTTTTTCATCGTTGGGGTCCTTGGGCAGCAGGAGGATTTTTAAATCCTGGGAAATAGTTTCCAGCGTCTCTTCCGCTTCAGCCAGTTCCAGCTTGGCCAGCTCCTCCAGCTCTTTGTCGCCGCCGGCGGCCAAAAGCTCTTTATCGTCCGCGATGGTCTGCTTTGTGTTTTTATATTCCCGGTATTTGTCAATAATCGGGCTGAGATCCGCATGCTCCTTGCAGTACTTCCGGAAAGCTTCCTGATCCTGGATTACCGCCGGATCGCTGATCTTTTCCGCAAGCTGGGCAAAGCGGGTTTCTAAGGCTTCTAATTTATCAAACATGCATGGCTCGCTCCTTATTTTCATTCAAATATGTCCGCTCTTTTATTGTACCTTATTTTAGTAAACCTGTCAACATTCCCGGCGTGGGATAGGAGAAATTCCTGTAAATTTTTTGGGGAAAGCATCTTGTACTTTTAGTGAAAATAATATATAATAGATATATTGGAATTATTCTGGGATTACTATACATAGGAAGGGGAGAAGCAGAGATGTTCAACATTGTGCTGGTTGAACCGGAGATTCCCCAAAACACGGGAAACATTGCCCGGACCTGCGCGGCCACAGGCTCTCGGCTGCACATTGTAAAGCCCATGGGATTTGCCGTCGATGATAAAAAGCTGAAACGGGCTGGGCTGGATTACTGGCATCTTTTGGGGGTGCAGTATTATGAAAATCTGGCGGATTTCTTTGCGCAGCATGCCGGCGGCCGATTCTTTTACGCCACGACCAAAGGGCTGAACATCTATGCGGAGGCCAAGTTCCAAGACGGGGACTATATCCTGTTTGGCAAGGAAACAAAAGGCCTGCCGGAGGATTTATTATACAAAAACCGGGAACAATGTATACGGATACCAATGATCAGCCAGGCCAGGAGCCTGAATCTATCCAACTCTGTAGCTATCGTGGTATATGAAGCGCTGCGGCAGAATGGATTTTTGGATTTGCAGGACACTGGCAGCCTGACTAAATATGAATGGTAAGAAAGGATTGCAGTATGCAGAAGGTTAGAATTTTTGTGGATACCAGTGCGGACATCCCGCCGGCTTTAGCGGAACAATATCAAATTGAAAGCATCCATTTCCTCAGCGTGTTTGGGGACACCACCTATGTATCCGGCGTGGATCTGGACAACCGGACTTTTTATGAAAAGCTGAAAACCGCGGCGGAATTCCCCAAAACCCAGCAGACTCCCATGGTGGATATGTATGAAACCTTAAAAAAGGCGGCGGAGGAAAGCGACGCGGTAGTTTACTTCACCATTTCCTCCAAGGGCAGCGGCCAGTATAATACTGCCCGGATGGCGGCGGAGCAGATCCGGGAGGAAAATCCGGCTTTAGATGTACGGATCGTAGATACAATGAAGTATTCTCTGTATATCGCGGCCGGCGCCATCCATGCCCGGCAGCTATTAGACCAGGGCGTGGGGCTGGACGAGGCGATTGCCCGTACCCAGGCCTATATGGAAAGCTGGGAGGTCTACATTTTGGTGGATTCCCTGCAATATCTGGAAAAGGGCGGCCGGATCACCAAAACAGCCGCCATTGTAGGTACGCTTTTGGATATTAAGCCGGTGCTGACGATCCGGGACGGGCTGATCGAACCGCTGGAAAAAATCCGGGGGAAAAAGAAAATTTATGAAAAACTTTTGGCTTTGATCAAGGATAACCCGGAATATGATTCAGAAAAAAAGGAATTTATGGTCATCCACTCAGACCAGGCCGCCGGCGAACGGCTTCGGGAGATGGTTAAAAACGAGTTTGGCGTGGAGGATGTTTATATTTTTTCTGAGTTCGGCCCCATTGTGGGTACCCATATTGGTCCCGGCGCTTTGGCGGTTATTTTCCGGAAAAAGCAATAGACGTGTTTTGGATTTGGTGCGGTGAAAGGAGCTTATGATGCGCGCGAAGAAATATATTGTAGTGTTAGGCGACGGAATGGCGGACTATCCTGTGGCGGAATTCGGGGGAAAGACCGTTTTGGAAACAGCCCACAAGCCTAATATGGATGAAATGGCCCGGTATGGAGAAATGGGTCTTGTCCGGACAGTGCTGCCGGGGATGAAGCCAGGCAGCGATGTGGCAAATCTGTCAGTTATGGGCTATGACACCCGGCGGTGCTATTCCGGCCGGTCACCCCTGGAGGCGGCCAGCATGGGCGTGGCGCTGACAGATATGGACGTCACTTTCCGAACAAATTTAGTTACATTATCGCAGGGCTTGGAATACAGCCAGAAAACCATGCTGGACTATTCGGCCGGGGAAATTTCCACAGAAGAGGCAAAACAGCTGATCGCGGCTGTGGAGGAAGCCCTGCATACAGAGCTTCTGCATTTTTATCCGGGGGTGAGCTACCGGCATCTTCTGGTTTGGCACGGCGGCAGCACAAAGGTGCAGCTGACGCCGCCCCATGATATTTCCGATCAGAAAATTACGGACTATCTGCCCAAAGGGGAAGGCGCCCCGGAGCTGCTTGCCATGATGCAAAAAAGCGAGGAGATTTTAAAGAACCATCCGGTCAACCAGGCCCGGATCGCCGCAGGCAAAAATCCGGCCACGTCGATTTGGATCTGGGGTGAGGGGACAAAGCCGGATCTGGAGAATTTTTATGAAAAGTACGGGAAACGGGCCAGTGTAATCTCTGCGGTGGATTTGATCAAGGGAATCGCCAAATGCGCCGGCATGCTGTCCATCGACGTGCCGGGGGCCACGGGCAATTACGATACGAATTTTGCGGGCAAGGCCCAGGCGGCGCTGGATACGCTGCTGGACGGCCAGGACCTGGTTTACGTCCACTTAGAGGCCCCGGACGAATGCGGTCACCAGGGTGATGCGGTTCATAAAAAATACGCTGTAGAGATGATTGACGAAAAGATTATTGGATTCCTGCGCCGGGAGCTGGAAGCCCGGGGGATCGATTATAAAATGCTGGTTCTGCCGGACCATCCCACACCGATCCGGCTGAAAACCCATGTATCCGACCCAGTACCGTATGTGATTTATGATTCTGCCAATCAACTGGAGCGGCAGGAAACGGCCTATACGGAAAAAAACGCGGAGGCGGCCGGGCGGTTTATCGCGGAAGGTCATAGCCTGATGGCGCGTTTTTTGGAGGATTAAACCTGTTTGTATAAAGAGAGGTGTATGCGGTGAAGTTTAAAAGCAGTCCGCTGAAGATCATAATCGCGGTGGTGCTGGCTGTATTGGCGGTGGTGGGAATATGGCTGTGTTTTCCGGCCCTTCTGTCCTTTTTGGGGTATGTGATCATGCTGTTTCTCCCCTTTATTTTGGGATATCTGTTTTCACACCTGATCAATCCGCTGGTTGGCTGGCTGCAGAAACGGCTGAAGCTGCCAAGGAATTTTTCCGCCATTCTGGTGATTGTGCTGACCATTGGGATTATGGGCGGGATTTTAGGCGCGGTGATCTGGAAGATTGTGGTTGAACTGCGCAGCTTGTATGAAAACTTCCCGGCAATCTACGAAAGCGCCAAGGTAAGCTGGGCCCAGGTCAGCGACAAGCTGTCCAATGTCTACGCGATGCTGCCGGAGTATGTGCAGAGCTTTTTAGACCGGTTTGGCAAGGAGCTTTCCGAGAGCCTGTCAGACGGACTGAATCTGCAGTATTCTCCCATGGTGCAAAAGGCAGGCGATTTCGCGAAATCCCTGCCCAACGTGTTTATTGCCATCATTGTATTTATCCTGTCTCTGTATTTTATGGTAACGGATGCGGAGCGGATTTCCAGGTTTATCCGCCGGCTGATCCCCCGGCAGAGGATCGACGGCTTTGAGCGGCTGAAGTATGAGATCAAGCGGTATCTGGGCGGCTATATCAAGGCCCAGATGATTATTATGTCGATCTCCTTTTGCGTAATGTTTATCGGCTTCACGATTTTAAAGGTAGACTATGCGCTTCTGATCGCCATCGGCATTGCCGTTTTAGACGCGCTTCCGTTTTTTGGGAGCGGCGCGGCCCTTTGGCCCTGGTCTCTGGTCAGCTTTTTAACTGGCAATCCCCAGCGGGGCGTGGGCTTGATTATTATTTATCTGGTGGTGATTTTTACCCGGCAGATGATCGAGCCGAAAATTGTCAGCAACAAAATCGGTATGTATCCGATTTTTACACTGATGGCTATGTATGTGGGCTATAAGCTGTTTTCAATCGGCGGCATGATTCTGGGCCCGCTGACCTTGATGCTGGTGATTAGCTTTTACCGGGCCGGCGTTTTTGACGGTCTGCTCCGGTTGATCAAAGGCCTGTGGGCTTGGCTGAAAAAGCAGTGGGGAGAGCTGCTGGCCATATTTAAAACAAAAGAGTGAGGAAGGAAAATCTTATGATGGAAAAAAAGAAATTTTATGTGACGACGGCCATTGCTTATACGTCCCGGAAGCCCCATATCGGCAATACCTATGAAATTATTCTGGCCGACGCTATCGCCCGGTATCACCGGTACATCGGCGAGGATGTGTTTTTCCTGACCGGTACGGACGAGCATGGCCAGAAGATCCAGGAGATCGCCGAGCAGGCTGGGGTAACGCCGAAGGCGTATGTAGATGGGATTGCTGGACAGATCCGGGAAATCGCGGATATGCTCAATGTCAGCTACGACAAATTTATCCGGACTACGGACGGCTACCATGTCAAAGCTGTGCAGCAGATATTTAAAACCCTTTATGATCAAGGCGACATCTACAAAGGAGAATATGAGGGCTGGTATTGTACCCCTTGCGAATCCTTCTGGACCCAAACTCAGCTGGTGGATGGGAAATGCCCGGACTGCGGCCGGGAAGTGAAAAAGACTAAGGAAGAGGCCTACTTCTTTAAAATGCAGAAATATCAGGAACGGCTGATGCGGTACATTGAAGACCACCCGGACTTTATCCAGCCGGAATCCCGGAAAAAGGAAATGGTCAATAATTTTTTAAAGCCGGGGCTGCAGGATTTGTGCGTGTCCCGGTCCAGCTTTACCTGGGGGATCCCGGTGGAATTCGATCCTAAGCATGTCATCTATGTATGGATTGACGCCTTGTCCAATTACATCACCGCGCTAGGATATACGCCTGCGGAAAAGGGGGAGCTGTACAGCAAATACTGGCCCTGCGATGTTCATGTAATCGGCAAAGATATCCTCCGGTTTCATACCATTTACTGGCCCATCATGCTGATGGCGCTGGGTGAGCCTCTGCCGAAGCAGGTGTTTGGGCATCCCTGGATGCTGTTTGGGGAGGAGAAGATGTCGAAATCCCGGGGCAACGTGATCTACGCGGAGGACTTGGTGCGGCATTTCGGTGTAGATGCCGTGCGGTACTATTCTCTCCATGAAATGCCTTTTGCCCAGGACGGCAATATCACATACGATGTGTTTATTTCCCGGTATAATTCGGATCTGGCCAACACCTTGGGGAACCTGGTGAACCGCACCGTGGCCATGATCCGCAAGTACTTCGGCGGCGTATTGCCGGAGGATTCTGTACCGGGAGAATTTGACGAGGATTTGAAAAATACAGCCCTGGCCGCGGTTCGCCGGGTAGACGAGAAAATGCGTACCCACCACATTGCGGATAGCTTAGATGAAATCTGGAAAATTGTAGACCGGGCCAATAAATATATTGACGAAACAACGCCCTGGGTGTTGGCGAAGGACGCGGATCAAAAGCCCCGGCTGGGCACGGTATTATATAATTTGGCGGAAGCCATCCGGTTTATCGCTTCGCTGTTGTCACCGTTTATGCCCGCGACAGCGGAGGCCATTGCCAAGCAGATTAACGCGGCGGATATTGCCTATGACAGCCTAAAAGTGTTTGGCGGCCTGCAGGCGGGGAACCCGGTTGGGGAAGCGGTACCGCTTTTTGCCCGGATTGATCCGGAAGAAAAGCTGGCCCAGCTTGCCGCAGAGCTTACGCCGGCGGAGCCCAAGGTGGAAATCGCGCCGTTCAAGGATTATATCGAATTTGAAGATTTTGAGAAGCTGGATATCCGGGTAGGCAAGGTTTTAGAATGTGAGAAAGTGCCCAAGAGCAGCAAGCTTCTGCGGTTTACCCTGGAGGTTGGGTCGGAGACCCGGCAGATCCTTTCTGGGATTTCCAAATTCCATACGCCGGAGGAGCTGATCGGGAAAAATGTGGTGTTCATCGCTAACCTCAAGCCCCGGAAGATGATGGGATTAGAATCCTGCGGCATGATCCTGTCCGCGGAGCACGGGGAAGCGCTGACAGTTTTGACTACAGCCAAAGATATCCAAAGCGGCGCGGAAATTGTCTGAGCCGGGAGGAATAGCGGAAGAATATGTCGGAGAATAGAGATTTAGGAACGGGGAGCATAGGCAAGCTGCTTGTGAATCTGGCGTTTCCCGCCATTACGGCACAGATTATCAATCTGTTATATAATATGGTGGACCGAATGTATATCGGCCATATCCCTGGAATCGGCTCGGACGCTTTGACCGGGGTAGGCGTTAGCTTTCCGATCATCATGATCATTTCTGCATTCGCCTCCTTGGTGGGAATGGGGGGCGCGCCTCGTGCTTCCATCCGTATGGGCAAAGGCGACAGACCCGGCGCCCAGCAGATTTTAGGAAACTGCGTTACTGTGCTGACGGTTTTATCCGTTGTGTTAACTGCGGTCATTCTAATTTTCAGAGAACAATTTTTAATGATGTTTGGCGCGTCCCGGGACACGATTGGATATGGGATGCAGTATTTGACCATTTATGCGTTAGGAACCATATTTGTCCAATACGCTTTAGGTCTGAATATGTTCATTACCTGCCAGGGCTTTGCTAAAATTAGTATGCTGACAGTGGTGATCGGTGCTGTTTTGAATATTATTTTAGATCCCATTTTCATCTTTGCCTTTGATATGGACGTTCAGGGGGCGGCATTGGCGACAATTATTTCCCAAGGCGTTTCGGCGTTCTGGGTTATGAAATTCCTTCTGGGGAAAAAGACGACCTTAAAAATCGAGAAAAAAGATCTATGGCCGCAAGCTAAAGTTGTTATGCCAGTTCTGGCTTTGGGGGTCTCCCCGTTTATTATGCAGTCCACCGAATCGCTGCTGTTTATATGCTTAAATTCTTCCCTGCAGAAGTTTGGGGGAGATATTGCGGTTGGGGCGATGACTATATTGTCTAGCATTATGCAGTTTGTAATGATGCCGATCCAGGGGCTGACCCAAGGCGCCCAGCCAATTATCAGCTATAATTATGGCGCAGGCAAAATTGACCGGGTTTGGAAGGCCTTTCGGCTGCTGCTGATTTCCGCCATGGGTTTTTCTGTGCTGATTTGGCTGGGAGTCATGCTCGGGCCGAAGCTGTTTGCCAGTATGTTTACCAATGACCAGACGCTGATCGATTATGCGGCGTGGGCTATTCGGATTTACTTTGCTATGGGCTTGGTTCTGGGGGCGCAGTTGGCCTGTCAGCAGACCTTTATCGCTTTAGGCAACGCAAAAATATCTGTATTTTTAGCCATATTTCGGAAAATTATCCTGCTAATCCCATTGATTTTTATTTTCCCCTTATTGATGGAGGATAAGGTGTTTGCGGTATTTTTAGCGGAACCAGTGGCTGATACGATAGCGGCAGCTACAACAGTGACTATGTTTGCGATTAGTTTTCGGAAGCTTTTGAAAAAATATGAGCCGGCGGATCTGGCCGCTGGTGCCAAGGAATAGGAGAAATAAACATGAGATTATCAAATTTGCTGATTCCAACCCTCCGGGAGGTTCCCGCCGACGCGGAGATCATGAGCCATCAGTTGATGCTCCGGGCAGGGTACATACGCAAGCTGGCGGCAGGAATCTATTCCTATTTGCCGCTGGGGCTGCGTTCCTTAAAAAAAGTGGAACAGATCGTCCGGGAGGAAATGGACCGGGTTGGCGCCCAGGAGCTCTTGATGGCGGCGCTTTTGCCGGCGGAGGCCTATCAGGCGTCGGGCCGGTGGGAGGTATTTGGGCCCAACATGTTTAAGCTGAAGGATCGGAACGACCGGGATTTCTGCCTGGGCCCCACCCATGAGGAGCTGTTTACCCAGACAGTGATCAACGAGGTGCGGTCTTATAAAGAGTACCCCATGACCCTCTACCAGATCCAGACGAAATACCGGGACGAGGCGCGGCCTAGATTTGGGCTTATGCGGGGCCGGGAGTTTATTATGAAGGATGCCTACAGCTTTGATTTAGACGAGGCCGGTTTGGATGCATCCTACAAGAAGATGTACGACGCCTACTGCAGGATCTTTACCCGGCTAGGACTGGACTTTACAATTGTCGACGCGGATTCCGGCGCCATGGGTGGCAGCGGTTCCCAGGAGTTTATGGTCAAATCGCCGGTGGGGGAGGACGGCATTGCATACTGTGATGCCTGCGGTTATGCGGCTAATTATGAAAAGGCGGCCTGCGTACCGGAAGCGAAGGATTTCGCCCCGGGAGAGCTGCCGTTAGAAAAGGTAGAAACGCCGGATGCCCATACCATTGAAGACCTGGTACGGTTTTTTGGGACGGAGCCGTATGTATTCGCGAAAACGATTTTGTATAAAGCGGATGGCAAATATATTGCCGCTATGGTCCGGGGTGATCGGGAGATTAACGAGGTCAAGCTGAAAAACCTGGTGGGCGCTGTGGATGATTTGGAATTGGCGGAGCCGGCGGCAGTCCGGGAGCTGACCAGGGCCCAGGTCGGCTTTGCGGGCCCCATTGGCCTGGAGATCCCGGTGATTGCCGATTTAGAGGTTATGGAAATGAAAAACTTTATTGTAGGCGCGAATGATACCGGTTATCACTACCGGAACGTCAATATAGGCCGGGACTTTACGCCGGATCAGTCGGCGGATATCCGTGTGATTACGGATGGAGACAAGTGCCCCAAGTGCGGTGCGCCTATGAAAACAGCCCAGGGGATTGAAGTAGGCCACATTTTTAAGCTGGGTACAAAATATTCCGACGCGTTAGGCCTGCAGGCGCTGGATGATTCCGGCAAGCCGAAAACGGTGATCATGGGTTGCTACGGCATTGGCGTAACCCGGTGCCTGGCGGCGGCGGTAGAGCAGGGATACGATGAAAATGGCATGGTGCTGCCGGCGGCCATCGCACCCTACCAAATTATTGTAATCCCGGTAAATGCCAAGGACGAAGCGCAGATGGAAACGGCGGAAGCCATCTATCAGGATCTACAGGGCCAGGGAATGGAGGTCCTTTTAGACGACCGGCAGGAGCGGGCCGGCGTGAAGTTTAAGGACGCGGATCTGATCGGCATCCCGGTACGGATTGTGGTTGGGAAAAAATGCGGCGAGGGGATCGTGGAGTATAAGCTCCGTACAGAGGCCCAGCCGGCGGACAAGCCGATTGACCAGGCCAAAGCCGATGCGGTCCGGTATATTCGAGAGCAGCTTGCCTAAATATCTGTTAAGAAAATTTGCCCGCCGCAGTTTGCACGAATTTTGATTAAACAGCCAGGAAAGGATGACAGCATGCATCAAATCAGAACATTATCCAATGGGATTCGGGTGGTGTCGGAACGGGTTCCCGATGTGCGGTCCGTGTCCATCGGCGTCTGGGTCGGAAACGGCTCCCGCCATGAAAAACCAGGGGAATACGGCATGTCCCACTATATTGAACATATGCTGTTCAAGGGTACCCGGCACCGGGATGCGTGGCAGATCGCCCGGGAGATTGACGCGGTAGGCGGGCAGATCAACGCCTTTACCGCCCGGGAGTATACCTGCTACTATACGAAAACATTGGACGAGCATGCGCCGTTGGCCATTGACATCCTCTCGGATATGCTCTTTTATCCCCGGCTGGATCAACAGGATATGGCCCTGGAGCGGCAGGTGATTATTGAAGAAATCAATATGTACGAGGATGAGCCGGATGAGCTGGTGCAGGATCTGATTATGGAGGCGGCCTATGGGGACAACCCACTGGGCAGACCCATCCTGGGTACGCCCGAAAGCTTAGAGGCTATCGACGGTTCAGTTATGCAGCAGTATATCGACAGCCATTATACCACCCGGAATATGGTAATCGCTGTCTCCGGAAACTTCAACCAGGATATTTTTGATTTGCTGGAAAAAAAGTTTACAAAAAACCCTATGGCTGGCTGGGAATTAGAGCTGGAACCGGCAGTATGGCGGCCCCGGCAAATTATCCGGACAAAAGACGCGGAGCAGGTGCAGCTGATCCTGGGCTACGACAGCATTGATGTGATGGATGAATCGGTTTACAGTTTAATGGTCATGAATAATGTGTTCGGCAATGGGATGTCCTCCCGGCTGTTTCAGAATATCCGGGAAAAGCTGGGGCTGGCCTATTCTATCTATGCCTATCATGCCGCCTATGTGGGGGCGGGCATGTTTTGCGTCAGCGCCGGTATGAGTCCGGAAAACCTGGAGCAGGTGGGCAGCCTGATCCTGGCAGAGGTGGACAGGCTCCGGAAAGACAAGCTGTGCCGGGACGAGGTGGCGGCGGCCAAGGAGCAGCTGAAGGGGAATTATATCCTAAGCTATGAAAGCGTCAGCGCTCGGATGCAGGGCGCAGGCCGGTCCCTGATTCTAGATAAACCGATCTATTCGCCGGAGGAGGTTATACAGAAAATTAAAGCCGTAGATGTGGATTCCGTGGCGGAGATGATCGACAGGATCCTGCGGCCGGAAACCGTATGCGCCGCAGTGGTGGGGCCTGTGGAAAAAATCGGTTTTTTGAACGGATAAAAATTCAGAAACGGGAGGGAACAGGAATGAAGAAATTATTTTGCGCGGTCACGTGTTTACTGATCCTCTGCGGCTTGCGTACAGGCGCTCTGGCGGCGGTGGGCGACGTGCGGGGGGACATTTTGGAAACGGATATTGTAACGGAATTCTGCGGATTCCCAATCCCCGCCTTTGCCATTGACGGAAAAACCCTAATCGCCGCGGAAGATTTGGGTGGCTATGGGTATCATGTGGTCTATCATGCAGATACCCGGTGCCTATTTGTTACGTATGATCAAGAGCCTGCGGCGGAGACTGTTCTGCAGCTGCCGATTGCAGCAGACCCCAAGCAGCCTGGCCGGGTACTCGGGCAGTATTATGAAAGCGATATTGACGTCTTTGTGAACGGGCGGTATACCCAGAGCTACGCCCTGGATGGGAAAATGGCAATTTGTGTGGAGGATATTTGCCAGGTATGGCCGGGGGACAGCGGCGGATATTGGAATAATAACCGGTATGGCGTCTCCGTTTATGGTATGAACTATCGCTATGATGATACCCAGCGGAAGCTGTCGTTTTGGAATGGGTTTGACCAGCTGCCGCCGAAGGCGGAACAGGAAGCAGAGACCCTTGCCAGTGTAGAGGAAAGCTTAGGCGGTCTTCTCAGCTGGACATATAACATATATAACGGCGAAAACATGGATCTGATGGAGATCGAGGTGACTGGGACGCCCCATGGCAGCAACTGTTATTATATTCTTTTCAGAAATGATAATATCCCCATGGAGGTAGGCGATATTTTTAGACGGTATGGGATCACCAATATCTGGGGGAGCCGGGCAGCGGCGCTGGAAGGGATTTCTGATAATACCCTGATTTACAGCACCCGGAATGCAGAAGCTGGAACAGAAAGCTGTTTCAGCTTGAGCCTGGAGGATTTCCGGCTGCAATACTTATAATACAAGCTAAAACGGGAACGGCAATGCCGTTCCCGTTTTTATATTATTCCATCTTCTGTAAAAACTTTTTATGTGCCGCCCGCAGCTCCGCCGCTTTTTCTTCCGGAGCGGTGGGGTTGCAGTGGGCCCAGGCGCCGGTTTCCGAGGAGGCGTTGAATTTCACCTTATCCGCTGACCGCATGGGGGGATAGAAGGCAATGTGAAAATGGTGGAAGCTGGTATCTTCACCGGTATTGACCGGATTCTGGTACATGCACATCATATAAGGAAATGCATAGTCAAACAGGCTATCCAGGGCACCGGCAGCCTCTTTTAGGGTCTTGGCCAGGCTGTTCTTTTCCTGGTCTGTCAGCTCCGTCAGGTTTTGTACATGGCGCTTAGCCGCGATATACAGCCCGTAGGGATATTCGCTGAAAAACGGAAGAAATACCAAAAAGTCATCATTTTCAAAAATCACCCGGCGGCCGTCTTTCACTTCGTCAGCCAGCATATCGCATAGCAGGCACCGGCCGGTATTCGCCAGATGCTCTTGAAAGGACGCCATTTCCAGCTCGATTTTTTTGGGGATCACCGAATATCCATAGATCTGGCCGTGGGGATGGGGCATGGTCACGCCGACCACCTCGCCCCGGTTTTCAAAAATAAATACATATTTGATTTTTTCATCCTTTTGCAATTCGGAAAAACGCTCTGTCCAAAGATCCACCAATTCCCGGATGTGGGGCACCGGCAGCTGCGGCAGGGTTACGGTATGCTCCGGGGAATATAATATTACTTCGCATTTCCCATAGGCGGGCTTGGTCTTGTAAAGCGCGGTGGCTACATTGTCCGGCTCCGGCGGTGTCTGGCTCAGGGCCGGGAAATCATTATCATATTTATATACAGTAAAATGCTCCGGCACCTTTCCCGAACCAGGGCAAAAGGGACACCAGTCCTTCGGCATCTGTGGCCGGTTCTGCCGGTGGGAAGCGATCATGACCCAGTCCTTGATCAGCGGGTTCCAACGTAATTCTGCCATAATTTTTTTACCTCCAAATTTTTCTAACCAATATTGTATACCAAATTTACACTGGAATCAAGCCAATTCCAGCGTAAAGGTAAATTTTGTGAATTTTGCATGACTGCCTTCTTTGGCGTCGCTGCTTTCTACCCAAATGTGCTGCTTATGCAGGTTAATGATATTTTTAACCATGGACAAGCCCAATCCGGCTCCTTTTTTATCGTCGTTTCTGGATTTGTCCGTCTTATAGAACCGGTCGAAAATATTTTTGATCTCATTTTCCGCAATGCCAATCCCAAAATTGCCAATACTAATATAAGCTTTTCCATCTTCACCGTAAATAGAAATGGAAATTTTTGTATTTTCATAGCTGAATTTCACAGCGTTATCTAAAATATTGATGATCACCCGGCGAATGGCGTCCTGATCGGCCACTACGTTCATTGTTTCCGAGGAGAAATCCACGTCCAGCTCCAGGTTTTTGCTGCTGATTTTCTGCTCCATCTGGATGATGCACAAACGCATCAGTTCGTTGACGTCAAAGGTAGAAATGTCTAATTTATATTCTGCGGAACTCATTTTAGACATCTCCAGCATATCGTTGGTCATCCGCACCAGCCGCTGGCATTCATCCCGGACGATGGTCAAATACTCATCCTGGCGTTCCGGGGGGATCGTGCCGTCTAAGATCCCTTGGACAAAGCCGGAAATGGAGGTCATTGGCGTACGGAGTTCGTGGGATACGTCCGAGATGAACTGGGAGCGCATATCCTCTAAATGCTCCAAGGAAGCGGCCATATAATTAAAGCTGGAAGCCAGCTGGCCGATTTCATCCGGCGTATTGACCTTCAGGCGCTGGTCGAAATGGCCGGAGGCAATGTTCAGCACCGCGCGGTTAATCTCTTTGATGGGCGCTGTGATCCGCCGGGACTGCACATAAACAAAAATGAAAGCCAGCAGAATAGCAAATACACAGGAAAGCAGGAACATATTCAAATACCGGATTACTGTATCCTGCATTTTGGGCAGCTGGGTATTAAAGAAAATCCCTCCCGCTACACGGTCCTGGTATTTTAAGGGGATGCCAATGATAAAGACCTTGCCGGAATAATAATCCCCAAAATAATCCCGCCGGATAATGGTATGCCCTGAAAGGACCTCGGTCATCAGTGTGGCGGGGACACGCCGGATCTCATTGGTAGAGGCATAAACCTCCCCGGTGACGTTGATCACTGTTATATCCGAATTTACGATTTTAGACAGGGAATACAGCGTAGAATTATAGATTTCGTCAGACCGGTAGTCCCGGTTTTCAATTTGCAGGACCGCGGTCAGATGCTCAATATTTTCCGCCGCCTTCGTGGCCATATCCAGCTGCTGCTGATAAACGTAGTTGCCTAAAAACCCGGTCATACCCAGGGAGATCGATGCTAAAACAAAAATCAAAATAGCCACATTTGTCCAAAACAGCCGGGTCAATACGGATTTAAACACATTACCTCACCTCAAATTTATATCCAACGCCCCAGACGGTTTTTAGCTGCCAGTTGGCTTCGATCCCTTCCAGCTTTTCCCGCAGCCGTTTAATATGTACGTCTACCGTACGGGAGTCACCGAAATAATCAAATCCCCACACCTCTTCCAGCAGCTGCTCCCGGGTGTAGACCCGGTTTGGGTTGGAAGCCAGGAAATATAAAAGCTCCAACTCTTTGGGAGGAATCTCCACAAGGTTCCCGTTGATCTTCAGCTCATAATTGGACAGGTTCACACTTAGGTGAGGATAGACAATTTCCTTCACGGCGTCCGATTCCTTAGATTCAAACCGGCGCAGGACCGCCTTGATCCGGGCGATCAGCTCTTTGGTTTCAAAAGGCTTGACCATATAATCGTCAGCGCCCAGTTCCAGCCCCAAGACTTTATCGAAGGTTTCACCCTTTGCTGTCAGCATAATGATGGGAACCTCGCTGGTTTTGCGGATTTCCCGGCAAACCTGCCAGCCGTCCATTTCCGGCATCATAACGTCCAGCACAATTAAGGCCGGCACCTCACTAGAAAACTTTTCCAGAGCTTGCCGGCCGTTGGCAGCCGTAACAGTTTCAAACCCTTCTTTTTCCAAATACAGGCGGATTAACTCAACAATATTGCTGTCATCGTCTACAATTAAAATTTTGTTGGCAGACATACGCTGTTTCCTCCTTTGTCCACAAGGATTCCAAGAAACTAGAATCCTGAATTTGTTATTATTATAACATAATTCAAAACAATAATAAAGAGGATTGCGGAAATCTTTTGTGAATATATGGTGAATATTTTTAATTTTCGAAAACGAATATAACGGCACAGACTTCCGCGTATCCTGTAGAAAGAAAAATTGTCCTACATGAATAAAATTTTACCTCCTTTACATTTTTTCGGCAGATGATATAATGAAACAAAAAACGGATAGGGGCGGTGAGAAGGCAACATGTCTGCAATGAAAAGCCTGCAAAAGAATTGTGTAAAAAAGTCGATATATTCGTACTTATATATTTTACCGGTTTTTTTGTTTTTAATTTTGTTTATGCTGGTACCGTTTATGACGGCAATTATCAAGTCCTTTTACAATTATGATATGCTGACGCACAATGAATTTATTGGGTTTGAGAATTATATCAATTTATTTACAAATGATGAAAAATTTGTGATCTCTATGAAGAATCTGATTCCAACCTGCATTGGTTTTTTGGTAAGCTTTCAGTTCCCAATCCTGGTGGCCAAGCTGGTTGTTTCCCTGCACAGTGAAAGGCTACAGTATGTTATGCGGAGCAGCTTCCTTCTCCCCATGGGCGTACCGGGGATTGTGACTATGCTGATGTGGAAATTTTTATATTATCCGGAGATTGGTGTTCTGGCAAGAATTTTCCAGTTTTTTTCGCTGGAAGCGCCAAACTTTCTGGGGCAGCCGCAATACGCAATGCTGTCCATGATTATGATTGGGTTCCCTTGGGTAGCGGGGTTGAATTTCATTATCGTCTATGCCGCCCTCCAGGGAATTGATGAATCGGTGCTTGAAGCCTCGAAGCTGGACGGCGCGGGGGCTTTCCGGCGGTTCTTTTCAGTAGAGCTGCCACTGATTATCCCGCAGCTGAAGGCGCTGTTAATATTAGGTATTATCGGCACCATCCAGAATTATGAGAAATTTTTGATTTTGACCCAGGGCGGTCCAAACAACGCTACTCTGGTTCCGGGGCTGCATATGTATAACATGGCGTTTGGCAGCGGGGGGAACTTTGGCTATTCCTGCGCGATTGCAACCACGCTGTTTATCTTGACCATGATCCTGGTTATGGCCACATTCAATCTGCGCAAAGAAAATGATGTATAAAGGGTGATGAAACTTGAAAAAGAGGATTGGAACAGATATTTTACTGACAGTAATTCTCGCTGTTTTCGCAGTAGCAACGCTTTTTCCGTTTTATATCATGCTGGTGACTTCCGCCAAAAGCCAGGTAGAGTTTGTGACAAATTTCTGGGGCTTTGCGAAGAATCCTGTTTGGGAAAACTTTAGCCGGGCCTGGGGCGTGGTAGACGGGTATATTTTTAATTCCTTTTATATCACCATTCTGAGCACCCTGGGCGTGGTTATCATCTCTGTATTGGCCGGCTTTGCATTTGCCAAACAGACATTTCGCGGAAAAAACACCCTGTTTGCCGTGGTACTGGCTTTTAATATGATCCCTATGGCGCTGATGATGGTACCAATGTTTATCAACCTGCTGCGGCTGCATTTAGTGGATACCCGCTGGGGGGTTATTCTGCCTAGCATTGCCATGAGCTGTATTATGCCGGTAATCCTTTCCCGGGGTTTTTTTGAGACGATTCCGGATTCCCTGTTTGAAGCCGCCAGGATCGACGGGGCAAGCGAGCTCTCAATTTTAGCCAGGATTGTAGTTCCGCTGTCCAAGCCCATTATCGGGACCATTGCTCTGATTACATTTTTCGGGGTTTTCAATTCCTTTATGCTGCCGTATATTGTTTTGAGCAATGACGCACTGAAAACAATCCCTATTGGGCTCAATAAGCTGACAGGGCAGTTTGGGGTGGATTTTGGGCTGCAAATGGCTGCCTATTCAATTGTCAGCGTTCCTTTGGTTATCCTGATAGCCGCCACGATGAAGATCTATCTCCGGGGGATTGTGGCCGGCGCGGTCAAGGCATAAGCTGGGATTCGAAAAAAAACCATACATATTTGAAAATTTAACTACTTTTTATTTTTTCTGTTTTAAGGTATGATGAAAGAAAATAATTGGAAAAGGGGTATGTGATCATGAAATTAAAAATGAAGGCATTAGGTTTATGCGCTGTAATGCTGTGTACAGCTGTCAGCGGCTGCGGGACGAAGCCGGCAAACACCTCCGGCCAGGAGCAGGTGACGGTCAGCATTTCCTTTTGGGAACCGGGGACTGAAAACGAGTTTGAACGGGCCTATACAGATTTAGTAGCGCAATATGAAGCGCTGCATCCTGAGGTAAATATTGAGATTATGTCGCAGCCGTACAGCGGGTATCAGGAATGGCTGAAGACCCAAATGGCTGCGGATACCATGCCGACGATCATTTATAATGACGGTACGCCGATTAACGAACTGTATCGGGCGGGGATGATTGAACCCCTGGATGAATACCTGGAAGGGGTAAATGAAATCGGATCCTGCCGTCTCTGTGTTGTTGAAGTA